>JANYFV010000435.1 GCA_025359635.1 Undibacterium sp.
TTCCCATCCCGAACAGGACCGTGAAACGACTCCGCGCCAATGATAGTGCTGCAACCAGTGTGAAAGTAGGTCATCGTCAGGCTTTTATCTAAAAACCCCCTCAACAGATTACTGTCGAGGGGGTTTTGCTTTTTGCCGCCAGCATTGCTGTGAAGTGGTCAAATTATTTCGGACACATCAATAGGTTTTTTACTGCCATTTCTATTTCGTAAAAATAACTCAAAATTTAAGCGAAATTGAAGAAAATTAGACTATTTTCATAGACAAATACTGGGATATGCCCTATAATCTTGCCTCTGTAGTCGTGGTGACAAACGATGAATGTTTATCTGAACTAGGCAAGAATATGGGTGCTTAGCTCAGTTGGTAGAGCGGCGCCCTTACAAGGCGTAGGTCGGGAGTTCGAGCCTCTCAGCACCCACCATCAGATAAATAAAGCATTCCAGTTAAGTAGTTTCGGAGTGGTAGTTCAGTTGGTTAGAATACCGGCCTGTCACGCCGGGGGTCGCGGGTTCGAGTCCCGTCCACTCCGCCAGCAATACGTTTCAGGCAGTGCCTTGAAACCCCAAAGACCGCATTCCTCACTATGAGCGATGCGGTTTTTTTGTTTCAGGAGGTATCGAATAATAATTTAAACTTCCTTTTCTGCATCTAGGAACGCTTCTATCAAGTAGACAATGACATTCTTCGGCGACTGTCGGCCAGATGTGAAAAAGACGAACAGATTGCTCGTCTTTTTTCTGCAAAATATCTGTTAAAAAGCTTAGCGAATTTTTTGACTCAATTTTCGCTTGATACGCCGCTCAGCGATATTCAATTACGCGGCTTTTAAGCTTTCCATTTCGCCACCCAGCGCGAATACCAGATCATCCATCATCGTCGCCAGTTCCGATGTCATTAGTACGAAATCGGCATCGAACCGTTCGTCTTCATTATTTGTCCGGCTTTCTTTATCTTCATCCAGAATGTCCAGGGCTTTAATCCGCTTTAAGGCCAAGCTCTCGGTCAGAACGAAAGAAACCCTGTCATTCCAGGTAAGGGCTAATTTCGTGCAGAGCTTACCCGCAGCGATATGACGTTGCACATCGTCGGCGTCTAGTGAATGGTTGACGTAACGGACGGTCGCTTTGTCTTCGGTATGCGAGCGTAGTTCAGTGTCTTGATCGATGGTGAAGCCCTTTGGTGCTTCATTCCCTAACAACCAATCTGTCATCGCTGTTTGTGGCGAGAGCTTGACTCGTAGGCTCTCTAATGGAAGCTTGGTGCACTTTAACAAAAGCTTGATGACATCGTCGGCTTTGGTAGGGCTCGATGCATCTACCACTAGCCAACCATTCACCGGATCTATCCAAACCCAGGTATTGCGTTTGATGCCAAAAGCGCGTGGCAACAATTCATCGATGACGCGTTCTTTCAAATCTTTCATGGCCTTGCGGCCGGGCGCAAAGCCTTGCTGTTCTTCCAAATCAGCAGCCTTAGCTTTTGTGACCTGATTAATAATGGTGGACGGCAAGAGTTTTTTTTCCGTCGATAAAAGTAACAGCAATTGTTGATTCACGCTGTGTATCAACTGCTCATTTTCACGTGGCGATGCCCAACCTTCGCTTTGCATCTCGTTTGAAGGGCATTGAGAAAATGCCTGGGTCGCCAATTGGTTGTTTAGCTGCTCGATGTCGACTTTGTACGGCGCTGGCAAACGAAAAATCTGTAAATTCTTAAACCACATGTGAAATCCAAATAGGGAAAACGACTTATTCTACACGCTCACGACAGCAATTGGCTCAGCTACTTAGATCAGAATTAGGCTCATGCAATGAGTTTGTTATAAGTGCATTTTATTTAGATAAAATTTTATGGAATGGACAAGAATCGATCGTTTCATCTATGACACGAAGGACTTCGACTAGGCAAGACAGTATAATGTCCGCTGTTCATCCATAGTGTGTTTGCTTTACCGCAAAATAAGAATCGATAAGCCATGCTCGCCCAACAAAAAAACGAAATTCTAGAAATTATTCAAAAAGCTGTCCAACCTATTCTGGATGGAAGTGACTTGGCTCCTACTATTCTTCTGGAGCGCCCGCGGGATCCAGCACATGGTGATATTGCCTGCAATATCGCGATGCAGATTGCCAAGCCGCTGAAAAAGAATCCACGTGAATTGGCACAGATAATTGTCGCGTCATTGTTGAGTCAAAATAATGCACTGATAGCTTCCGCGGAAATCGCCGGACCTGGCTTCATTAATATCCGCCTCACTACAGGCGCTAAACAAGCGATTGTTAAGACCATTTTGCAGCAAACTGCGCAATATGGCAGTAGCAATAGTGGAGTAGGAAAAAAAGTCGTGATCGAATTTGTTTCGGCCAATCCTACCGGTCCCTTACACGTCGGGCATGGCCGTCAAGGGGCCTTGGGTGATGCGCTCGCTGCATTATTCGAAGCGCAGAGCTACGATGTCACCCGCGAGTTTTATTACAATGACGCCGGCGTCCAGATCGGCAACCTGGCCTTATCGGTACAGGCGCGCGCTAAGGGGATTAGCCCTGGCGATGCAGAGTGGCCGGAATCTGCCTATAACGGTGATTACATTGCAGAAATAGCGCAGGATTTTTTGGCTCAAGACACAGTCGCGGCAAGTGATGGGGCTTCTGTAACGGCAAGTGGTGACGTGGAAGATATCGAATCGATACGGCATTTTAGCGTTACCTATTTGCGTAGAGAACAAGATATCGATTTGCTGGCATTCGGCGTTAAATTCGACAATTACTATCTTGAATCATCTTTGTATATCGATGGCAAAGTTGAGAGCACGGTGCAAGCATTAATTGCTGCCGGTAAGACCTATGAACTGGATGGCGCTCTTTGGCTGCGCACTACAGATTATGGCGACGATAAAGACCGCGTGATGAAAAAAACCGACGGCACGTATACCTACTTTGTCCCGGATGTTGCATATCACGTGGTTAAATGGCAGCGTGGATTTACTCAGGCGATCAATGTACAAGGCAGTGATCATCACGGCACAATTGCGCGTGTACGGGCTGGCTTGCAGGCGCTGGATGTTGGTATTCCAAAAGGATTTCCAGATTACGTTTTGCACAAAATGGTTACAGTGATGAAGGATGGTGCCGAGGTAAAAATCTCGAAACGCGCCGGTTCATACGTCACCGTTCGTGACCTGATCGAATGGTCGGGTAATGGCGATATCGTTAAGGGACGCGATGCCGTACGGTTCTTTCTGATATCCCGTAAAGCAGATACAGAATTCGTTTTTGATGTTGACGTTGCCCTTGCGCGCTCGGATGAAAACCCGGTGTATTACGTGCAATATGCGCATGCAAGAATTTGTTCTGTACTGGCGCAATATAGCACCGACGAGAATGTTCTGGCGGCGTTGCAAGCGGTGGATTTAACGCCTCTGGTGGCGCCACGCGAGGCCTTGCTCCTGGCAAAACTGGCAGAATATCCTGAGGCCTTGCAACGCGCATTGGAAGAACTTGGACCGCATCAAGTGGCATTTTATCTGAGAGACCTGGCAGGTGAGTTGCACAGCTATTACAATGCAGAACGCGTATTAGTTGATGATGAAGCGACCAAGATGGCGCGTCTGGCGTTGATGTTGGCAACACGTCAGGTAATACGCAATGGTCTCGCTTTAATCGGCGTATCCGCACCGAACAAAATGTAATTAATTTCACAATCGGAGAAACATGAATTCTCGTCAAATAAATTTGTCACGCCAATTTGGCGGAACGCTAATGGGTGTGGTGATTGGGTTAGTCATTGGCTTAAGTATCGCCGTGGCGGTCGCTTTATTAATCACTAAAACGTCCACGCCATTCACGAATAAAAATGGTAAAGCAGATAAGACAGATGTGCCGGTAACGCAAATGCAAGATCCGAATAAGCCTTTATACGGAAATAAAGATGCGGTGAAAGATGCGGCAAAAGAATTTGTCAAAGCCACTGATAGTAGCAAGGCGGCAGAGACCGTTGACGCCAAACCTGAAATAAAAACGCTTGCGTTGTCAGCTGATAAAGCAGCCGAAAAACCAGCGGCTGAAAAACAAACCGCGGATGGCGGCGACGACAAATACATTTACTTCCTGCAAACAGGCGCATTCCGCGAACTTGCTGATGCCGAGAACGCGCGCGCAAAATTGGCACTGATAGGATTTGAGGCGAAGGTCAGCGAAAAGCCATCGGATACTGGTAATCTCTACCGTGTACGTATAGGTCCGTTTAATCAATTGGAAACGATGAATCGAATGAGAAGTAAACTTTCTGAAAATAGTGTGGACGTTGCTGTCGTTCGCACCACTAAATAATTACCTATTCAATGCGAGGAAATACCATGCGACTATTGCGAAAAATATTGTTAGCTTTAAGTTTAGGATTGATTGCTGCAACAGCCAGCGCCTCCAGCACTAACCCTGAAAATGGCAAAGAGTATAAAGTTCTGGCGCGTCCGCAACCGGCTGAAACAGGAAAAAAAGTGGAAGTCATCGAATTTTTTGGCTACTTTTGTCCACACTGTCGCGCGTTTGAACCTTACCTTGCAGATTGGGTAAAAAAGCAGGGTGACAATATTTTATTCAAACGAATTCATGTGAATTTTCATGATTTAGTCACGCAACAAAAACTTTATTACACGCTGGAAGCCTTAGGCAAAACTGAAGAGTTGCATGCCAAAGTATTTGAGGCCTTTCATGTTGAACGTAATCAGCTCAGAAGCGATGCCGACGTTGCTGCTTTTGTAGCGAAAAATGGATTGGACAAGCAGAAATTTTTTGAAGTTTATAATTCCTTTGCCATCATGTCCAAATTAAGCCGTACTGCACAACTGCAAGATGCTTTCCAAATTGGTGGTGTCCCTACTATCATCGTAGATGGGCGATATGTCACTTCAATTGATGATGTTCGTAAAGCAATTGGTGTTAACGGTCCAGAGCAGACGAATATCGTCGAAACACTCAAAGTCATGGATAGTCTGGTGACCAAGACACAAAAAGAAAAAAATACGCCTGAACCAACAATGACAAACGCTCCTGCTAGTGCAGTAGAAAAAGCCGGTAAGAAAAAATAAAATAATTTCTGCTGCAAATAAGTCCGCCCAAGAAGGCGGATTTTTTATTGGGAGTCTGATCAATGAAAACAGTTTTCATCACAGGTGCGTCTTCGGGCATTGGCGCTGCACTAGCCGAACGTTATGCCAGCGAGGGCGCAATGCTCGGCTTGGTCGCACGGCGTCAAGATATGCTGGAACAATTGCGCCAACGACTGCCAAATGCCGAGCGACATAAGATTTATCCCCTTGATGTGAACGACCACGCTGCGCTCACGGCGGCAGTGGTTAATTTTATCGGTGCTGCGGGTGTGGTCAATATTGTGATTGCCAATGCCGGTATCTCGGTCGGTACACTCAGCGAATTTACTGCGGATCTGCCAGTGTTTGCCCGTGTCATGGAAACCAATGTGCTGGCGACAGTTGCTACGTTTGCCCCGTTCATTGCGCATATGAAGCAACATGCGCAGCAAGAAGATTGTCGCTTGGTAGGTATCGGCAGTGTCGCTGGTATCCGTGGCCTGCCAGGCGCAGAAGCGTATAGCGCATCCAAGGCTGCGGTGATCAGTTATTGCGAGTCATTGCGCATTGAGCTTAGGGCTAGTGGCATCAAGGTAGTGACGATTGCGCCAGGTTATATTGATACACCTATGACGCAGATCAACAAGCATCCCATGCCATTTATGATCTCGGCAGAAAAGTTTGCCGTAAAGGCGGTGCGTACCATAGCCGCGGGTAATTCTTACCGGGTTATTCCCTGGCAAATGGGTGTGGTCGCCAAGCTTTTACGCTTGCTGCCAAACTGGTTGTATGACCGGTTATTTTCCAAGGCGCCGCATAAACCAAGGGTAAATGACGATGGAATTATTTGATGCTATTGGCCAGCCGCATACTCGCATTGCGAGCGGACCTGCGACCCCTCGCATCGTCAGTTTGGTGCCGTCGATTACAGAATTGCTCTGTGATCTGGGGCTTGCTCAGTATATAGTCGGGCGCACAGGTTTTTGTATACACCCTGATGCTATCGTCAAAACAATCGCAAAAATTGGCGGCACTAAAGACGTCAATATAGAAAAAATTCGCCGGCTTGCACCTAGCCATTTGATCGTGAATATTGATGAAAACGAAAAGCCCACTGTAGACCTTCTGAGTGAATTTATTCCGCATGTGATCGTGACTCACCCAATTGCACCGAGTGATAATCTAGCGCTGTATCGGTTGTTGGGCGGAATATTTGGCGTCGAAAAGCGTGCCGAAGAATTGTGTGCGGCATTTGAAACAGCTTACCTGCAACTGCTTTCAGTGAGTACACCTAAGACGATGTTGTATTGCATCTGGAAGGATCCGTGGATGACGATTTCTGCCGATACCTATATCGCGAATATGTTGGGATTAATAGGATGGAAAACCTGGGTTTCACCGACCTCGCAACAACGTTATCCAATCTTTGAATGGGATGATGCTTTATTGAGTCAAATAGATGGCGTACTGCTTTCAAGTGAACCGTATCGCTTTACGGCGCAGCATGTTCAGCAACTTGAACAGAAGATCGCTAGACCAGTACGTCTGGTCGATGGAGAAATGTTGTCCTGGTATGGTAGTCGTGCCATTCTTGGCTTGCATTATTTACGTCAGTTCTAACATGCAAAATAACGCATTAAACCGACGATAACATTTTGTCCAATGCCTTTTCTAAAGCGTCTTTTTGAACTGGCTTCTCTATCGTCCCGAGAAAATTTTGTCGTGACAGTTGCGCGACTAGTGACGCTGAATGGAGAACGCGAGCGCCTTGTCCTGACATGAAAATAACTCCTCCAGTGAAATTACGTTCGCTCATTGCTTTGATGAATTCAAAGCCGTCAATGTCTGGCATTTGAATGTCGCAAATAAGCAGATCAGGTTTTTCTTGGCTAGTATCAAAACTGACCAAACCATTTTTTCCGCCATTTGCTGTCGTAATTTGAACGATGCCCAATTCCTCTAATTGATCGGTGACGAATTCAATTTGAAATTCATCGTCGTCAATAATCATGACATTGAGAGTTTTGTATTTATTCATTCTGGAATCCATAAAATTTTCTAAAATGTTGAAATGAGTAATTCAGTGATAGGATCAACTTGTTAACTTACTTTCCCAATTTATTTTCCATTCTATAAACTCCTGAGCTGGCATAGGTTGCGCAATAAAAAAGCCTTGTACTTCATCGCAACCAGAGTCCGCAATTAAATCCCAATCTTGCTGTTTTTCGACACCTTCGGCTACCAGATTCAGATTGAAGATTTTGCCGAGTTGAATACTAGAGCCGAGAATCGCGCGCGCAGCTTCATCCTGAGTTGCGCCGTTAACAAAAGCACGGTCTACCTTGAGTTCTGTGAAAGGTAATTGCTTGAGGTTTTCCATGGTCGAAAAACCAGTGCCAAAATCATCAATCGACAGACCAAAACCCTTGAGGCGCAGACGTGTGAGAATTTCCAGGCTTAAAGTTAGATTTTCCATCAATCTGCTTTCGGTTAATTCCAGGGTAATTTGTTCTGGCTCAACACCGGCAGCTTTGACGATACGTTCATATTCCTCCGGTAAATTTGGTTGATCTAAATTATCCATCGATACGTTGATCGCAAACTTTAAATGATGTCCCTGGGTTAGCCATATTCCCAATTGCTTTGCCCCTTTTTCTAGCATTACTCTGGTAAGTGTGTTGATCATTCCGTGCGCTTCAAGTACTGGAATAAAAGTACCAGGGCCGAGCACGCCACGTTCGGGGTGGCGCCAGCGTGCCAGACATTCTGCGCCAGTCACACGCTTATTGAGTACGGATACTTTAGGTTGAAAAAAAACTTCAACGCAATCGTCTTCCAGACCACGCTGTAGCTCTGACAAAGACAGTGCCGCTACTTTTGCATAGTGCTTAAGTTCAGGTTTGGACTGTTTTTGTCGCGAAAGGGCAATTTGCAGCGCATCTTGTTGCAAGGGTTTATTTAATGCTGCCAGCAAATTTAATCCATACGCCTTGGCGAGATTCTCGGCGGCTTTCATCACGCCACGATCAGCACCACTCAGCAAAATGACACTACCAGTAAACCCTTGGTCGGCAACCTGGCGCAAGAAGGCGATACCGTCCATACCCGGCATGGTCAAATCGCACAATAGCAGATCAGGTTTGTAGGTGCGCACCACGGCCAGTGCCTGGCTGCCATCGGTGCAGCTTGCAATCCTGGCCACGCCGAGATTGCGCAAAATAATACTGGCCATTTCCATCTGCAGTGTATCGTCTTCCAATACCATGACATGCAGATCGGCAAATGGTGTGCTTGCCTGGTTAACTAATTGATTCAGCTCTGGCGCTGGTACTGTGAGCAATGTTTCGGCAGGCGTTAGGAAATTTTGGACTTCTAGCGCGATTTGCTCAAGCAAGGGATGGAGTTTTGCAATCATGATTTGCGCTTGTGCCAGGTTTCCATCTTGCTTGAGTTGTTCAAGATTGTGACAAAGATCCGCAAAGCTGTTAGCACCCACAGTGCGCGCACTAGATTTCAATCGATGCCCAAGCGCACATAATTCGTCCAGATTTTTGCGTTCATAAGCGTCATCGATTTCACTTATTCCTTTGCGGGCAGATACGATAAATTTTTCAGCAAAGATGCCAACTTTTTCGGGAGACTTGCTGAAAAATTTTCCAAGAACGCCTAGATCTATGCATTTATTCGAATCCGTGGCAGCTACTTTTTCGATATTTTCAAGTACTGGTATTGTTATCTCTCCGGTAGTGGGTGCGAGCCAGCGTATCAGCGTGGCGTAAAATACATCTGGCTCAAACGGCTTGGAAATAAAATCATTCATACCAGCCGCCAGGCAATGCAAGCGATCTTCGTTCATGGCATTCGCGGTAATAGCGATCACTGGTAATTCAGTCAATCCTGACATAGTCCGTATCCGGCGGCTTGCCTCGAGACCGCCCATGATGGGCATCTGGATATCCATAAGGACGCAGTCCACCTTCTCTCGTGCTAGCAGATCAATCGCTATCTGACCATTCTCAGCCACCAGTGCGGTACATTTAACAGCTTCTAATAATTCGACCGCGATTTGTTGATTAAATTGATTGTCTTCCACTACGAGTATGCGGATGCCGCCAGACGTATCAGCCAACTTCCGCAATCGA
>JANYFV010000446.1 GCA_025359635.1 Undibacterium sp.
CGCCAGCGAGCGCATATCCGACACCAGATTGTTATAGCCGAAAGAGACGCCGCGTTCGCAGGCGATCATGCGCGAAACGAATTGCCCAGTCGTGTTTGATGCCACGCACTCTGTGCAATTGCCAGGCGGGCAGGGCGCATCATCCGGCGGTCAGCGTGAATTTGTACCAGCTGCTTCAATCGCTTGGATAATCAGTTTAATAGCTGACTCGTGGTTTTCAACTGAAGGGGCAAAACCGCCTTCATCGCCAACTGCGGTCGTCAAGCCTTTGTCGTGCAAGATTTTTTTCAGTGCGTGGAAAACTTCAGCGCCGTAGCGAATGGCTTCGCGGAAGCTCGGTGCGCCAACCGGGATGATCATGAATTCTTGTATATCCAGATTGTTGTCGGCGTGCGCGCCACCGTTGATGACGTTCATCATTGGCACAGGCATTTGCATCGCGCCTGAACCACCGAAGTAACGATACAGCGGCAAACCGGCTTCTTCAGCAGCGGCTTTGGCTACGGCCATCGATACTGCCAGCATGGCGTTGGCGCCTAAGCGTGATTTGTTTTCTGTGCCATCGAGGTCGATCAAGGTACGGTCCAGGAACGCTTGTTCGTTGGCATCCAGACCCATGATCGCTTCGGCGATTTCTGTGTTGATATTTTCGCAGGCCTTAAGTACGCCCTTGCCGAGAAAACGGCTCTTATCGCCATCACGCAACTCCATCGCTTCGCGCGAGCCGGTTGATGCGCCGGACGGTACAGAAGCGCGCCCCATGACACCAGACTCTAATAAAACATCACATTCAACCGTTGGATTGCCGCGCGAATCCATGATTTCACGACCAATAATATCAACAATAGCACTCATTCAAATCTCCTAAACGATCAATTAAATTCACAAATTTGCAAACAAAATACGCAAATAAAAACCTTGCTTGCGTCTGGCTTTGAGTCTGCCTGTCTGGTTGAACAGGCTTACAGATAATTTGCATTTTGATTTTTGATAGTGACAAGGACATGACAACAGCAATATCACAAATCCTTGGTTCGACGAACTCAAAAGCTTTTATCTTCACCGTGTGTTACTCGTGGGTCGCACACAGGACTTACTTAGCGCAACGAACATACAACATGCACGCCACAAACGCACAACAAACGAACTACAATTTAAGTAAAACTGGATTCTAAAAATCCATTCTTTTTCACCACGCGATCAAGATCGATCAAGGTGGCTAATAATTCTTTCATGCGTCCCAAAGGTACGGCGTTAGGGCCGTCCGACATGGCAACTGCCGGATTCGGATGTGTCTCCATAAACAAGCCGGAGATACCGACAGCAACCGCAGCGCGCGCCAGCACTGGTACAAATTCACGCTGACCACCGGATGATGCGCCCTGCCCGCCTGGCAATTGCACAGAATGCGTGGCATCAAAGACGACTGGGCAATTGGTTTCGCGCATGATCGCCAGCGAGCGCATGTCGGACACCAGATTGTTATAACCGAAAGACACGCCGCGCTCACAAGCCATGAACAGGTCTTCTGACAAACCGGCTTCTTTGGCCGCAGCACGTGCTTTGGCAATCACATGAATCATGTCATGCGGTGCCAGGAACTGGCCTTTTTTGATATTCACTGGAATACCTGATTGCGCGCAAGCCTGAATAAAATCTGTCTGGCGGCACAAGAAAGCCGGTGTCTGCAAAACATCGACCACTGCTGCGACCGGCTTAATTTCTTCAATCGCGTGAATATCCGTCAGTACCGGCACATTCAATTGCTTCTTGACGTCAGCCAGAATTTCCAGCCCCTTCTCCATACCCAAACCACGGAACGAAGTGCCCGATGAGCGGTTGGCCTTATCGAAAGACGATTTGTAGATAAATGGAATACCTAAAGCCGCAGTCATTTCCTTCAATGCACCTGCGGTGTCGAGCGCCATCTGATGCGACTCGATTACGCAAGGGCCAGCGATGAGGAAGAAAGGATGGTCGAGACCAACATCAAAACCGCAAAGTTTCATTTTATTTTCCAGTCGCTTTTTTGTGTGCTATCGCCGCTTTGGCGAAAGAGATAAACAGTGGATGTCCATCGCGTGGCGTCGATTTGAATTCCGGATGATATTGCACGCCCAGATACCAAGGATGCACGTCGCGTGGCAATTCCATAATTTCACATAAATCTTCGGTCGGGGTGCGTGCAGAAACGATCAAGCCGGCTTTTTCTACACGAGAGAGATAATGGTTGTTCGCTTCATAACGGTGACGATGGCGTTCAGTCACGACATTGCCGTAAATCTCTGCCGCCAGAGTACCTGGATTGACTGCACAAGTTTGCGCACCTAAACGCATGGTGCCGCCCAGATCAGAATTCTCGTCGCGGGTCTCTACCTTGCCATCGTGATTTTGCCATTCGTTGATCAGAGCCACCACTGGCTGTTCGGTTTCCATATCAAACTCAGTTGAGTTAGCCATGCTTAAACCCGCCATATTGCGCGCATATTCGATCAAGGCGACTTGCATACCGAGGCAAATACCGAGGTAAGGGATCTTGTTTTCACGGGCATAACGCGCTGCCATGATCTTGCCTTCGACACCGCGTTTGCCGAAGCCGCCAGGTACCAGGATCGCATCGAATTTTTCCAATGCTTTAGTACCGTGCGCTTCGATTTCTTCAGAATCGACGTACTCGATATTCATCCTGCTTTCGGTATGGATACCGGCATGGCGCAGCGCTTCGGTCAACGATTTGTACGACTCGGTCAAATCGACGTACTTACCGACCATGCCGATCGTGACTTCTTCTTTTGGATTTTCGAGTGCGTAAATTAACTTATCCCACATCTCCAGATTGGCTGGCGGTGGTGAAAGTTGCAGCTTGTCGCAAACGATCTTATCCAAACCTTGATCGTGCAACATTTGAGGAATTTTGTAGATAGTGTCAGCATCCCAGACCGAGATCACCGCATCTTCAGGTACATTCGAGAACAGGGAAATTTTAGCGCGTTCATCGTCAGGAATAGGACGATCGGCACGACACAATAAAGCATCTGGGAAGATACCGATTTCACGAAGTTTTTGTACACTATGCTGGGTTGGCTTAGTTTTTAGTTCGCCAGCAGATGCCAGGAAAGGCACCAGGGTCAAATGCACGAAGGCGGCAGAATGGCGACCGGCACGCAGGCTCAGTTGACGCGCAGCTTCGAGGAAAGGCAGGGATTCAATATCGCCAACCGTACCGCCGATTTCGACCAAAGCCACATCATAGCCGGTAGCACCGCGATAAATATAATCTTGAATTTCATTGGTGATGTGCGGGATGACTTGCACTGTTTTACCAAGATACTCGCCACGACGTTCTTTACGAATCACTGATTCATAAATCTGGCCGGTCGTGAAGTTATTCACTTTTTTCATCTTGGCAGTGATGAAACGCTCGTAGTGACCTAAATCAAGATCAGTTTCAGCGCCATCATCGGTGACGAACACTTCGCCATGTTGAAAAGGACTCATGGTACCCGGATCAACGTTGATATACGGGTCGAGTTTGAGCATAGTGACCTTAAGGCCACGCGATTCAAGAATCGCAGCGAGCGAGGCAGCAGCAATGCCTTTGCCTAATGAGGAGACGACGCCCCCAGTTACGAATACAAATTTGGTCATTGCAGAAGGTGCCAGACGGCACAAGCGGGAAATTCGAATTATACCTCACGAAGCAGCCGCCAGACCAATTTTGCATGGAATTTTTCCATTTTTCAGGCTGACTTTTGCTGCTACTTAATGACTACCTGAGCGCATAATTAAATTGCAATCTGACAAAATTCTCATCGCCCAAGGCATTCGACAACTCCTTGATGCCCGAACTGCGCCGTATCACTGAGGCGGCCACACCATAATTAGCTGCATGCCATTGATAGCCAATTTCAAGTTCACCTACTGTACGCTGCGGATGCACGCTGAGTGTTTGATGATTAAAATAGCCGCCTTGTATTGCCGCATCATAGCCAATTGCCTTTACTTCACCACGCAAAAATCCGAAGTTAGCGATTTGTTCGGGCAAATCACAGAGTTGACCCAGACGCAGATTTGCCTCGACACTGGCGTCGGTAAAAATATTCCCGAAGCGCGCTTTGACTCGCGGTTGCAGATCCATATTCTTTGCCAGTTGCCACCTTACCGGGCTCCATTCACCGGACACAACCGCGCCCCACTCTTGCTGCAACTGCGTGCTCCATCCCTGCGGCAAGGGTTGTTTCAGTAAACGATGCAATTGCGTTTGCGTGCGTGCACCACCGGCACAAGGACCGAAACATCCGAGATCTAAACCTATGCGGCTAGCCATGCCAGTTTTGTCAGCAAATTCTCTAAATACCCCGGCATATAACCAGCCAGCGTAAGGATGATCGATAGCTAAAATTTTATCCGGAGCTAAATTGATATTCGATGCGGTATACAAATCCTGCCCTAACTGCCAGCCATAAATAACGGATTGTTGCGCATTATTGAGCACTTTTCGCGCCGCGATCTGATTTCCACTGGTATAAAAACCGTCATCGTGATTCAACAGCAAACTATCGTTATCTATCGTCAAGCGCAACATCGTGTCACCGCCAGCATCAACTTGCCTGAATTCAGTAATAGAAGGAAAAACGTTTTCTGCGAATGCTAAATTTACTGTCAGCGACGCCAAAAACATAAGAGAAAATCGACAAATTAATTGATTCATGGCAAATCTTTCAAATTGAATGATCGTATCATTTCATGCACCGCCTGCGCAGTCTGCATAGGCACTTCCATCGGAATCAGATGCCCACCCTGTATTTTTACAAAATGTCTTCCAACTAATTTTTTAGTCGCTGCCAATCCCGCCTGCCTGCACTCTACCGATTCGGTACCACCGACAAATCCTACCGGCACTTTTAAACCACGGCGTGCAATCGAACCTAAATGATGCGGCAAGCACAAATAGATTTGACTTTCGACCTCACGTGTGAAACGCAAACAGACGCCTTGCGGATGAGGCTGCAAGCCAGCGTGTATGTAGTCGCGCAAGACTTCTGGCGGCCAGATAGCGAACATCTCTTTGGAGGAAAAATGTTGGTACGCCTCTTCAGCATCCGCCCATATGAATCTGCGCTTTTCTGAGAACCGTGCAGGAGAAAATTTTCTATCTAAGCCTAATTTTTTAAATACCTGCAAAAATACCGCCTTCCACCCCGCGACCAAAGGCGAATCCAGCACAACGACACAGCGTACCAAATCGGGCCGAAGGTCTGCCACCATGAATGCCAGGATTCCACCTAAAGAATGGCCCGCCAAAATCACCGGTTGCTGATAATTTCTGACCAATGTATCAATCAACTCTTGCACCAGGAACGGCCAACCGTCCGTGACAGGATAGGCAGGATTGTGTCCGTGCATTTCAAGTGAACTGACATCATAGTACTCAGAAAGGTGCTGAAAGAACACCCGGTAAGTCCCAGCCGGGAAGCTATTGGCATGGGCGAAATGAAGAATAGGTTTACTGGTTTGGCTATGCATAGAAAAGTGTGAATCAATCGATGAAGCGGCAGATTAGCGGCGATACCAGTAACGTGCGTGCTCGATACGATATTCGGATATGGCAAGAGTAGATCCGAATTGTAATGTGATTGCACCTGTTTCGTCAGTCCTTAGACGGTTTACTCCAAAATCGGCATACCGTTGATAGACCTCCATTTTAGGATGGTGATAGCGATTTCTATAGCCGACTTGAAATAGTGCCAGTTCAGGATGAACTGCACGCAGAAAAGCAGGAGTGGATGAAGTACCACTGCCGTGGTGTGGTGCTAACAACACCGTGGCGGCCAATTTCTCTGGCACGCTATTGATCAGCTCATCTTCCTGAATTGCCTCTATATCGCCGGGCAAGAGTATCGACAATTTGTCAGTAGATATTTTCAGGGTACAACTGCGCGCATTTGGCTTCCATTTATCACTCTCATAACTGGCTGGCGTTGGCTGCAAAATTTCGAAGCTGACACCATCCCAGTTCCAATGTTGACCAGCCATGCAAGCTTGATGATGTGGTGCAGCCAAAACAATCGCGCTGTCGGGTTTTAAGGAAGTGACGACCTGGTCGGTCGGTATCGCTGCGAGCACGCTTAAGGCACCGCCAGAATGGTCATTGTCATTGTGCGAGACGATCATCGTGTCGAGATGATGGATGCCACGCGCATTC
>JANYFV010000472.1 GCA_025359635.1 Undibacterium sp.
ATCGTCGTTAAAGATATCAAGAAAAGTTTCACTTCAGGCAAACTCAATTTGCCGGTGGTTGGCGGTGTCAGCCTGAACGTCGCCGATGGTGAATTTGTCGCTATCGTCGGGCCTTCCGGTTGCGGAAAATCGACCCTGATGAAAATAATTTCCGGCTTTGAAAAATCTGATTCTGGCAGTGTCAGCATCGATGGCGCCGAGCGCCACGGCCCTAGTGCTAAAGGCATCGTTATTTCACAACATGGCTCAGTGTTTCCTTGGATGACGGTGCAGCAAAACCTGATGTTTGGCCTCAATGGAAATGGCCATGGCGATAAAGCTGCGCTGGCCGATCATTATGCTGAGATGGTGGGTTTGAAAGGCTTTGAAAAAAGCTACCCGCACGAACTTTCCGGTGGCATGCTCAAACGAGTGGAGTTGGCACGTGCCTTCGTCGTCAAGCCAGAAATTCTGTACATGGATGAACCGTTTTCGGCATTAGATGCCTTAATGAATTTACGCATGCGCACCGAGTTGCTGCGTATTTTGTCGGAAGAACGCCATACGGTCATACTCATTACCCATGATGTAGAAGAGGCCTTGTTTATGGCCGACAGGGTGCTGGTGCTGTCACCACGCCCGACCGTGATACAGGCCAGCTTCGACGTGCCTTTTCCGCATCCGCGTAAGCTCTCTAACCCGGCAATGCAGGAATTAAAAGAGAAAATTCTGGGTGAGTTGGGGGTACTTTAAGACGCATAGAAAAGCAAAACTTTTTTAGCTGCAAACTCACGCAAGAGGTGGTGCCGTCATTCTCGCGCAGGCAGGAACCCAGAAGCACGCTAATTTGACGCTGTGCGTGAAGGACGAGCTGGGTTCCCGCGTACGCGAGAATGACGTTATTCCATATTTCGTATTTGAAAAATAATCAGCTGACAATGCGCCGGTTTTCTCTGCGTCTTTGCGGAGAAATGGTTGTTGTGGTTTTGTCGACGACGTTTGACTATCTCTGCCGTAGGCGCGATACTGATCGCCTGCTGATGCATTGGCGATCATATCAATTCATTCTGGAGCTTCAAATGCGAAAAAATTCTCGTGCGATTTCAAACGCAATTCTTGCACTGACACTGAGCACTGCCGCAAGCGCATTTGCCGCTGATGTCCTAGTCTCTGCTGCGAATATGCTCGATGTCAGAACCGGTAAAATGGTGGCCAATCCGCAGGTCTTAATCCGCGATGGCCACATTGTTGGCGTGAAACAAGGTATTGGTGCTTACGCCGTCGACAAAGATACCCAGAAAATCGATCTGCCCGGCATGACGCTATTGCCAGGCCTGATCGATATGCATGTGCATCTTGATAGCGATCCATCTTACGGTGGTTACACCGGCTTGCAATTTGGCGACCGCTTTTGGTCGGTGTTAACGGTGCCACATGCACTTAAAACCTTGAACGCCGGTTTTACTACGGTGCGCAATGTCGGCGCAGAGGCATGGAATGATGTTGGCCTGCGCCAGGCGATTGAAGAAGGCAAAATTCTTGGGCCACGCGTGGTGACGGCAACCATGTCATTCGGCGCGACCGGCGGGCATTGCGATTCTACTTTTTTTCCACCATCGATGAATCAGCAAAGCCCCTTTAATGCAGACTCTCCGGAAGAGGGGCGCAAGCGCGTGCGCGAGTTGCGCAAATACGGCGCGCAGGTGATTAAGATTTGTGCCACCGGCGGCGTGTTTTCACGCAACACCGAACCAGGCCAGCAACAGATGAGCCTGAAAGAAATGACAGCGATTGCCGAAGAAGCGCATCAATGGGGTTTGCGTGTGGCGGCCCATGCGCATGGCACGAGTGGCATTAAAGATGCGATACGCGCTGGTATCGACACGATAGAACATGCCAGCCTGATCGATGATGAAGGTATCGCTTTGGCCAAGAAGTATGGCGCCTGGCTCTCAATGGATATTTACAATACCGATTACACCCAGGCCGAAGGCAAGAAGAATGGCGTACTGGAAGATAATCTACGCAAAGACCGCGAGATCGCTGACATCCAGCGTGAAGGCTTCAGACGCGCCCACGCCGCCGGAGTGAAGATGGTGTTTGGCACCGATGCCGGCATCTACCCGCATGGCGATAACGCGAAACAGTTCGCCACCATGGTGCGCTATGGCATGAGCCCGGTACAAGCGATACAGACTGCCACCATCAATGCCTCAGAAGCCTTGTCGAATAAAGAAGTAGGCATCATCGAGGCCGGCCGCTTTGCCGATATGATCGCGGTAGCGGGTGACCCTACGCGCGATGTGCGTTTGCTGGAGAATGTGGCGGTGGTAATTAAGGGTGGAGTGGTGGTTAAGAATACTGCGAAGTAGTTTTTGATTTTGCTAATTCTGTTTGTGGAAGATCTGCCCCCTGTTTTGCGTGCTCATGTTATTTTTCTGATTTTGGCTTCATCAATCGCACGCATTGCTGGACTGCATTCTGCTTCCACTATTGGGAATCAAAGAGGTCGTCTTTGCTTTATTTTGATGATTTAAGTAGTTGTTCAATATCTCGATCATCCTCAACCCTTCTTCCGCGGGCGGGAGAAGGGAGTTGAATAGCACTATTTTAAAAACTAAATATCAAAACTAATCCCTTGCGCCAGTGGTAAAGAGTGGCTGTAGTTGACGGTATTGGTAGAGCGATGCGTATACACTTCCCAAAATTCGGCCTGTTGGGCACCGCCTATCGCATTCGTAAACGCTCCACTGCTGGACGCTTACGTTGCTTTGCTTGGTTAAAGGGGCAATGCTTTATTTGGTCTTAATTGGTTTGATTAAAATAAAAGAGCACCTAGTCCAGCGCGCACTGTCCATGCGCCTTTCCGGTGCCTTTGATTTTCCGCCACTGTTCGACTTACGAAAGATTCGCTCTCGAATTTAAGTTTTAGTCACAATAAATACTGCTGTATGCAGGCCGTTGACGGCGCTGACACTATTTAGTTGCACGCCTAATTGAGGCAAATTATTGATGACAGACAGCGGCGTGACTATCCCTTTCAATGGGCTCTTCAAATGACAGCTATCTCCACTTGCATCCACTTGAGCATCAAATATCCCAGTTGCACCGTGCTGCACTAGCTTGCCAGCAAATTTGCAGTTCACGGCTGTTGCCGTGAAATTGCCGCTGCTATCAATAACAAAACCGGTCACGCTTTGTTTGGGCATATCTATCCCGACTGTACGCATCGATCCTGTATATGTTCCCGCCATCACTGACATCGCAATTGGATCTTTATAAAGTGATTTAGTATCGCTGGTTGAATAAGTTTTTTGCTTGCTTGCAGAAGCGCTAAAGCTGCCCATAGAACCACTGATGCGGACATTGACAGAAGTGCCAAATGTGCGCCCAAATTTACCATCACTCTCTTGAGCTCCGACTTGATTCATATCATCAATAAAGTTAGCCCATGATATTGCCTCCATCGACGTGGTGGAATTAGTCGCAGTCAACGGGCCGTGCGGATGTCCTGCCAAAGTAGATCCGCTGACAAAATGCAAACCATAGAAATCACCATTTTCCAAAAAGGTATACACCCCAGAAAATTGACCATAATTCACGTCAAAAACACCCACTGTTCCGATGAGCAGTTGTGGATCTGGATCTTTTACAGCGACAGGTGCGGACGTTGCAGAACCACCGCCACCGCAGGCGGCCAATGACAACAGTAGTGAGATTGCTATAGTAATTTTAGAAAATTGCATGGATATTTCCTGTGCTTTAAATTGATAAGTAATAAAAATCTGCTTATCGTATTTTTAGGGCCTGCATTTAAATCAGAAAATGCAGTCATTGCAACATGCACGCTTGCAAGGCACGCCTAAAGTTGCTGGAATAAGCTTGGGGCACAATTGTGCAACGCGCGACAAGTTTGGGACAGAGCGTGATATATTCGTGACGAAAGCACTCGTCACAGACACAAAGTAAGGTCAAACTTTGGCTGATGCGATTTCATTCAATATTTCAGGCACCCTCACACAGTTATCTATGCATTGGCGAAATGCCTAAAGCGACAAAATTACAATGATAAATCTTAAAAATTCTCCGCGACTGACCTATTGCGCGGCGTGGTTAGTGGCTGGCACTTACATTTTTTGCAGGGATATTTTCTACGCGCCGTGGCAAATTCTGATATTGGAAATAGGCTCACATTTCGCGGTATGGGCTGGCCTTGGTTTATTCGCTATTCCATTAATGCGACGCTATCCACTACGTTTACATTGGCAACCATGGTTATTTCATATAGTGGTAGGTGCCATCTTTACCCAAGTCGATATCACTCAGGCCCATTGGATACTTGCGCACACGCTGGATGCCGGTAGCAATAAATCCTTGCTAGACATCGCTGTATCCGCGTTTAAAGGTTGCTTTCATCTTTCTTACCTGACGTATTGGGGTCTGCTGGGAGTTATTCAGGGCTTAGACGCACAGAAGCTGGCACAAGCGCGTGAGCTGCAGGTTGCGGAACACAAAACCGCCTTTGTACAAGCGCAATTACAAAGTCTAAAAACCCAACTTCAGCCACATTTTTTATTCAATACACTACACTCCGTCTCCTCAATGATGCACTATGACGTACCTACAGCAGATCGCATGTTGAATCGTTTAAGCGAGTTATTGCGCATATCCTTACGCGAGACAGCAACATCGATAGTTAGCCTCAAACAGGAAATGGAATTTATTGAAGCGTATCTTGAAATCGAAAAAATCCGTTTTGAACAAAGGCTTGATGTAGCGTGGGCGATTCCTGATCATTTGCAGGGCAGCTCGATTCCGCCTTTTATCCTTCAACCCCTGGTAGAAAACGCCATTAAATATGGTGTAGCGCCACGCGCCGCAGGTGGTAGCATCGTAATCCGCGCCTACGCGGAAAATGACGCCTTGCTGCTGGAAGTAGAAGACGATGCACCGGAATCCACCCCACAAAAACCTGGCTTCGGCATAGGCTTGAGCAATACTCGCTCGCGACTAGAAACGCTATACGGCAGCGATCAGCGATTCGAACTAATTCGTGCTGGCATGGGGACAATTGCCCGCATACGCCTGCCACTCTTCCCACTTGTCAAATTAGCGGCATGAACAATCATTTGCAGAACAAAATATGTGTTCTAGTGGTCGATGATGAAACTTCCGCACGACGTCGACTAGCGCAATTTCTATCTGACGAAACAGATGTAGAAATCATTGGCGAGTGTAAGAACGGTTTAGAAGCAAGCATAGAAATTGAACGTCTTGCGCCAGATTTAGTTTTTCTCGATGTGGAAATGCCCGAGCGGAATGGGCTCGAAGTAGTTGAGCATATCGGTGTTGAGCGCATGCCTGCGACGATTTTTGCGACAGCCTACGATCACTACGCGCTACCGGCATTCGATGCCAATGCTATCGACTATCTACTTAAACCCTTTGATCAAACACGCTTTATCAAATCCATGACAAAAGCGCGAAACTGGATACGCATGGGCAATCTGGCCGAATATCGCACGCAACTTTCGGCGGTACTCACCAATCTGGGAAATACCAAAAAATACCCAGACAGAATGTTGGTACGCGCAGGAGAATCACAACAACTCATCAAGACCAGCGACATTTTGTACATCGCTGCGGAGGGTAATTACATACGCTTGCATACGCTGAGCGGCAGCTACCAAATGCGCGAGCGTATGCTAGGTATCATCGATCAACTTAACCCTCAGACGTTTCGCAGAGTACACCGCTCACATATTGTCAATTTGGATCATGTCAAAAAACTGTTGCCATGGTTTGGCGGTGATTCATTGATCATGATGTCCGACGGATGTCGCCTCACGCTCACGCGCAATTTTCGTGAAGCGCTCAAAGATTTTGCATGAAATAAAACAAACATTTTTAGAGTAGCTGACGTAGGCTGTGGCAGACCAAGCCATTTAGGACAAAATGGTTTTTTTACGCAGTCTAGTTATGTCTTGGCAAGTGAACTACACGTTCTTGACTTGGAGTAGTCGTTAGGTCACAGTCGACTATGTACTCGATTAAACCACTTCCCGAATTTACAGCTTGGCTTGATGGTCTGAAAGATCGAGTTACTGTCTTCGTAAGTAATGAGCAAAAATATTTCCATTCGTGATTTACCTGAGTTTGATCTGGCTGAGCAACTCAAGGGAGAAGACGATATCGCCGCCTATTTGACTATGCTCATTGAGGAGGGTGATATGTTTGAGCTGGCACACGCGAGGCGTTATATAGGGCACTGCGACCAGATGCCTCGCCTCGCTTTGATACCATTAGCCGCGTTTGCACCGCTTTGGGAGTGCGGTTGGTGGCGCGACCGATTCATTCTTGAGATGATTTAAAAACTAAATATCAAAACTAATCCCTTGTGCCAGTGGTAAAGAGTGGCTGTAGTTGACGGTATTGGTAGAGCGGCGCATATACGCTTTCCAGGAATCCGAGCCGGATTCACGGCCACCGCCGGTGTCTTTTTCGCCACCGAATGCGCCGCCGATTTCTGCGCCGGATGGGCCGATGTTGACGTTAGCGATACCGCAATCGCTGCCTACGTCCGACATGAATAATTCGGCCTCGCGCATATCGGTGGTGAAGATGCTCGATGACAGGCCTTGCGGCACCTCGTTATTCCAGTGTATCGCTTGTGCAATGTCGGTGTAGCGCACGATGTACATGATCGGGGCAAACACTTCGTGGTGCATGTTGGCAGTTTGTGTCGGCATTTCTACCAGCGATGGACGTACATAGTAGCCGTCAGCGCAGCCTTCAATCGCTACGCGTTCACCGCCAAATACTTGGCCCTGCTCGCCTTGCGCATTGGCTAATGCTGTTTGCATGGCATCATAGGCGGGCTGGTCTATTAAAGGACCGATTAGCGTGGCCTTTTCTAATGGATTGCCGATCGGTAATCCGGCGTAGATTTTTTTCAAACGTGGCACTAGCGTGTCGTAGATCGCGTCATGCACGAACAGGCGGCGCAAGGTGGTGCAGCGTTGTCCGGCAGTGCCGACCGCTGAAAAGGTAATGCCGCGCACCGCCATTTCCAGATCAGCGCTAGGGGCGACGATCATGGCATTGTTGCCGCCCAATTCAAGGATGGTACGGCTCAGGCGCTTGGCGCAGACTTCAGCTACTTGCCGCCCCATGCGCGTGCTGCCGGTAGCGCTGATTAAGACGACGCGCTGGTCGGCGACCATTTGCGCGCCGGTATCGCGCTCACCGATGATCAGCTCAGCTAAACCGTCTGGCGCATCGTGGCCAGTTGCGTTAAAGCGCGCAACAGCCTTCATGAATAAGGCGTGGGTGGCGATGGCGGTCAATGGAGTTTTTTCTGATGGCTTCCAGGTCACGCTATTGCCGCAGACAAAAGCCAGCGCGGCATTCCATGCCCATACCGCGACTGGGAAGTTAAACGCGGAAATCACACCGACCACACCGATCGGGTGCCAGACTTCCATCATGCGATGGCCTGGACGTTCGGAGGCTATCGTCAGGCCATACAGTTGACGCGATAAGCCTACCGCGAAATCGCAAATGTCGATCATCTCCTGGACTTCACCGAGGCCTTCTTGCAAGATTTTGCCAGCTTCCAGTGTAACCAATTGGCCCAGGGCAGTTTTATGGATGCGAAGCTCATCACCAAAGAGGCGGATCAACTCACCACGGCGTGGTGCCGGCACCTTACGCCATTGCAAAAACGCCGCATGCGCGCGTTCTATTTTTGCTTTAACTTGTGCGGCATTGTCAGAACGCAAACTAGCTAATGGCTTGCCGTTAATCGGCGACATGCTGGTGATATCCTGACCTTGGTAGTCGGCGAGATTGGCGCCTAGTTCTTTGAATAAATCTTGTATGTTGCTGCTCATATTGTGTTCTCCAGTGTTTCGCTTAGGATTACATTTGTTGTAGAAGACTAAATGTAGTTGCTGGGCTGTATTGTATCGCTAGATGCTTTGCTGTCCTTTTTCTGTATCGGTTGTGTTGGGATAAAATGCAAGTCAGTTGTGATTGATGGTGAGATTTTTTGAAATAATTCCATCTTCCTGCAACACTCAAATTGCCTTGTTATAAATTGAATCGACACTATAAATATGACACACAAAATAGATGATCACGATTGCGATAATAAAAAATTAACGTATCGACATGCCGTATCCGAAGATGCTGCCATGATAGCTGGCTTGGTCAACAGCGCTTATCGCGGTGATTCGAGTCGACAGGGTTGGACGACAGAGGCCAATTTACTGGAAGGGGCACGTATCAACACGGATGGGGTGCATCAGTTGATCGCTGCTGATGATACGGTCATATTGCTATGTTCCCGGGGTCAGGACGTTATTGGTTGCGTACAACTGCAAAAAACAGTGGGCGGGGCCTATCTCGGCATGTTTGTTGTCAGCCCACTTGAGCAAGGTAATGGCATAGGAAAAGAGTTCATGTCGGCGGCAGAAACATTGGTGCAGCAACTTTGGGGGGCGCATAAAATGTGGATGACGGTCATTACGGTACGTTCAGAGCTCATCGCATTTTATGAGCGACGCGGTTACGTGAGAACCGGAAGGTATAAGCCTTTCCCAGTGGATGCTGAAGATCATATTTTTTTGGTCGAGAATTTGCAATTTGAAGAGCTGGAAAAAATACTTAGCTAACCAGGTAAATTGAATTTGCAGATTGCAGTGGTTGTAAATATAGAAATATTGATTTGTTTGGGCTATTGAGCCCGGGATGAGTTAAATTAACTTTCAAACCCAATTTATGATCGAAAGCAACACTTTAGAGGGTTTTTCTTTGACTTTTCTTTGGTGTTGTGATTAGAATAAAAATTACGGCATTTTTTCAATATATTAAGATTTTTTTGTAACGGCATAAACTGAAAATACATTAACTTGAACGTCTAACTATTTGTTTATTTGGAAATTTTTTGTCTGCTTTACTTAATTGGAATTAATGCTTTTTTGTTATTTATTGGTAGGAATTTGTTATTAATACACTTCAAAACATCCCTGATATACGCGAACACCTGAAGGCGGTACGTTTGCCATCAATGTCGCAGATTTTGCTCAAGTTGATGACGCTGTGTCAATCTGACGATGCCGGGATTAATGAATTGTCTCGTTTGGTAGCGCAAGATCCTGCCATGACAGCGAAAATGATGGGTGTCGCCAATAGTTCCGCCTACCATCGCGGCGACTCTGTTAATACCCTTGAGCAAGCTTTAATGGTCATAGGTACTAGCATGATCAAGACCATTGTGATCAATGAGTCTGTATTTCAAGTTTTTGATAAATTTTCACGTGCTAGCGAGATCAATCTCAATGATTTCTGGCTGCATTCACTTTTTGCCGGGGTCAAGGCGCGCATGCTGGCGGTACGGATGAAATATTCCAACCCGGAAGAAGCTTATCTAGCGGGACTTTTGCATGATGTTGGCAGGCTTGCCATGCTTGCAATCGCTCCCAAAGAGTATTCCCAACATTTTCTAGCTAAAGACAGCGATGACCTCTGTGTCGTAGAAGTAAGAACTTTGCAAGCAAGCCATGCGGAAGTGGGCGCATGGTTAATTGAGCAGTGGCGGCTCGATTCCTTTATCGCCGATAGCGTCTTGTACCATCACGAACCGATTGCCAGAGTGACTGATGCGCACCCGTTGATACGGATCGCTTTTGCGTCCAATATTCTGGGTGAGAATCATGTACAGGATGAGCAAATTGATATAGCTGTGGCTTTATCCGGATTAAACGAAAGCGATATTCTGGAAATCAATACATTGGCTGCAGAAGAAGTAAAAAATTCTGCCCAATTCTTGGGTATCCAACTGGATATAGATGCACAAAAAACCTCGGTTGCACAAGTTCAGCATGGCAAACAAAGTGATCAAAAAGATGAATTGTCCGCAGAAATAAAAAATATGTTGTTGGCAGGGCAGATAGGAAAGACATTTTCAAGTCAGCAAGCTGAAACTGGTCTAATCGAAATTATCACTAAATCGGCCTGCATCTTATTTAATCTTGATCAAGCCATTATTTTGCGGTTTGATCGTAAGCATAATGAACTTAGAGGATCCGGCGTGGGCGAGCATAGACATCGCCTGGCCGATTTTGTTTTGCCACTCTCTAAGGACGATAGTCAGATCGCGGTCTCAATTCATGAGTCACGACTTACATTGGTCGGGGATGGCAAGCGCTTATTAGGCGTGCCTGAAGAACAGCTATTAAGATTGTTTATGACTGAGAGACTGGTCTGCTTACCTCTTTCGATTGACGGCCATTGTATGGGCGTGCTTATTGGTGGTTTGGCCGCCTGGCAAGGAGCTGACTTTGCTAAGAGCGAAGGATTTTTGAAGGTTTTTGGATCGCAAGCCGCAAATGCGCTTAAGAATATTTTGTCGCGACAAGATGAAAAAGAAGTCGCCGAAATTCGCATGGCTCAGGAATATCGCGAAGCCTCGCGTAAGGTCGCGCATGAAGTCAATAATCCTTTGTCCATCATTAAAAACTATCTCGGTATTTTGGATAGAAAATTACTGAACAAGGATCAATTAAGTACTGAGCTATCTATCCTGAATGAAGAAATTGATCGGGTCGGAAAAATTGTTGATGATTTTGCAGAGCTCGATTTGTCGCAGAAAAAAGGAATTTCAGATATTGGCACCGTCGTTAAAGATGTCGTGAAATTGTTTCAACAAACAGAATTTATTGACACTATCCAGATGGAAGTACGTTTGCCTGACGATAAAATAGAAGTGATTGTGAGTGCAGACGTCCTGAAACAAATACTCATTAATCTCTTGAAAAATTCTATGGAAGCGATGAACCACGGCGGTATGGTTGAAATCAGTTCTCAGGGCTTGGTTAATCGCGATGGTGTGCTGTATGCCGAGCTAAGCGTACGAGACACTGGGCCAGGTATCGCTCCTGAGGTGATGGCAAAATTATTCACTCCAGTGCAAAGTACTAAAGGGCTAGCACATAGCGGTTTAGGCTTAAATATAGTTCATGATCTTGTTAAGAAAATGCATGGTTTGATTTCATGTCGCAGTGGTAAGCAAGGAACAACTTTTGATATTTTATTACCTGTCGCTTCAAGCATCGAAGCAACGGCTGTCATTTACTCATAGCTAAAAGATGATGAACCTGATTAAACAAAAAGATTCAGCGGCTATTAGCGGTGGCTTGGCAGCAATATCTGGCTTAATGAATACAAAAATACCGCGTTTATTGCTAGTCGATGATGAGCCGCGTTTGTTAAGTAGTTTGTACGAGCTGCTAAAGGATGGTAATTATCAGTTAACGACAGCATCAAGTGGCAAAGAGGCTATTGAGCACTTAAGCAAACTGCAGTTTGATCTGGTGCTGTTAGATCTTCGATTGCCAGATATTGGCGGCCATGAAATTATGGATTTCATTAATGCACATGAGATCGACGCCAGCGTGATTGTGTTAAGTGGCGATCGAGGGATTGATGCTGCAATTGGTGCTTTGCAACGCGGTGCTTATGGGTATCTGCGCAAACCGTATCCGCATGCGGAACTGTTAAAAACCATAGGAAATGCACTTCATAAGCGCCGTCTTGAAATGGAAAATCGCGATATTTCCTGGCGTCTTGAGTGTTCAGAAAAGTTGTATCGTTATTTGGTTGATAGTTCTCCTGACATCATCTACACGCTTAATGTTGAGGGAAAATTTACCTTTGCCAATGATAGAGCGCTGCAGTTATTAGGTCATAGACCTGAAGATTTGATTGGCAAGCATTATTCAGCCTTGATACATGATGATGATATAGAGAAAGCTCGCTATGTTTTTAATGAGCGTCGAATCGGCAATCGTGCTTCGAGCAATGTGGAGTTAAGACTTAAGCATGTAGAAACACAGAATAAGGACAGGGTTTTTGACAATACCTTGATATCGATCGCATTCAATTCGGTCGGTATGTATTCTCAGGATGAAGAGGGTAATAGTAAGGAGTTTTTTGGTACCTATGGGGTTGCCCGCGATATCACCGAAAGAAAGCGTGCCGAACAACTGATTTCCTATCAGGCGTATCACGATGCGCTGACCGATTTGCCAAATCGCACCTTGTTCAAGGATAGGTTAAATTTGGCACTTATTCAGGCCAAACGTAGTAAGAACGAATTGGCTGTGATGTTTGTGGATCTCGATAGATTCAAGCTCGTTAATGACACTCTGGGCCATATTAAAGGCGACGAATTGTTGCAGCTAGTGGCTTCGCGTTTAAAAGAACGATTGCGTGAAGGGGATACGCTGGCGCGTTTAGGAGGTGATGAATTTACCTTGATATTGCCAGATTTGCGGGATAAAAAAGATGCGGCGATGATCGCTGATCAGATCGTGCATTCATTGAGCCAGCCTTTTTATCTTGATGGAACAGAAGTGCACGTTTCGGCAAGTGTTGGAATAGCAGTTTGTCCTTCTGATGGCGAGACAGTCGATGATTTGGTTCGGCATGCAGATATCGCGATGTATAAAGTAAAAGGAACTGGCAAGAATGGACATCGTTTTTACGATTATTCCATGCAAGATGCGTCGCATCAAAAAACCGTGCTGGAACATAGCTTGCGTAAGGCATTGGAACATCACGAACTTGAGATGTATTACCAGCCACAGATTGATGTAAATACTGGCCAGATGATTGGAGCCGAAGGACTTATTCGATGGAATCATCCAGAGCGTGGATTGCTGATGGCCGGTGATTTCATGCCTTTTGCGGAAGAAAATGGATTGATTATTCCAATCAGTGACTGGATGTTAGAACCCTTATGTAGAGATTTGAAGGAGTGGAATCAGTTTGCGTCGCAGACTTTCACTTTGTCACTTAATCTCTCGCCACAATATCTTGATAGAGGCGATTTCGTTGGCAAACTTAAAGATGCACTGTTACGCCATCAGCTTCCGGCATCGCAAATTGAAGTTGAGATCACCGAAAATCTGTGCATTCGCGATCCACAATATGCGATAGAGCAGCTAAAAAGACTGTGTGAACTTGGTATCAGTGTCGCTATCGACGATTTTGGAACAGGTTATTCATCACTGTCTTATTTGCATCGGTTTCCAGTGCAAACAATAAAGATTGACCAGTCTTTTATTAAAGAAATACATAGTGAGCATGGCCATTATCCCGTTATTCTCGCAATCATTTCTATTGCCCGTGGCTTGGGGTTGAAGCTGGTTGCAGAAGGTGTAGAAACCGAGGCTCAGGCGCGCTATCTGAAGCAAGCTGGCTGTGGCGTCCTGCAAGGCTTTCTATTCCATAAGGCGATCAGTCAAAAGGAGTTGCTGCGGTTATTGCGTCAAAAACATCAGGTAAATTTTTCCACAACGGCACCGGTTTCATTCCATAGCGGCGCTCTAAATCATAGCCGACATGGGATCTGAATCAATGGAGCATAAATTGCAGCTGGCAGCCGAAAATGGCAGCGCCGATGCGCAATTTAATATCGCTTTGCAACATCTAGAAAATCGCACTGATACGGATGCGACGGCGGTGGCAGTTGCATGGCTGATAAAGGCCGCGAATCAAGGGCATATGCAAGCGCAATTTCAGCTGGGTTTGATGTATGAAACAGCTTTAGGTGCCCAGAAAAATATCGAGATTTCGATCGCGTGGTACCGCAAGGCAGCGGAGCAAGGCTATGTTAAAGCCCAGTTTAATCTCGGGCTAATTTATAGCAACATGCAGTCTTCGCATAAGAATCCTATGCAAGCTCTGGCGTGGTATATCAAAGCGGCAGAGCAAGGACACACTGGCGCACAAAATAATATCGGCCTGATGTTTATCACCGGACAAGGATTGCCGCGTGATTTTAGAAAGGCGATTTCATGGTTTGAAAAAGCTGCACAGAACGGTGATGCTGCCGCACAAAATAATCTCGGTATGATTTACGGCAATGGTAAGGACATGCCTGTAGATTATGCCAAAGCAATGACTTGGTATGCCAAGGCAGCGGAACAATCTTATCCCGGTGCGCAATATAATTTGGGTTTGCTCTTCAACCATGGACACGGAGTAGCGAAAGATCATTCATTGGCCACGAAGTGGTTCTTGCTTGCAGCAAGTCAGGGACATGTTAAAGCACCATATTTGCTCGCCATACTTTATGAAAGTGGCGATGAGGCGATCAGGTCGCCAGAGCAAATGTTGATCTGGTATCGCAACGCGGCTGATTTAGGACATCCTACTGCTTGTTTCAAGTTGGCTTGTTTTTATGATGCGGGTGAATACGTCGAAGAAAATGGCGCGACGGCAGTTCTCTGGTATCAAAAAAGTGCGATTGCGGGCGTAATGGCTGCTCAGTTTGCGCTGGCCTTGCGCTACGATAATGGCCAGGATGTGGCGCAAGATTTTCAACAAGCGCTATCCTGGTATCGCAAAGCAGCAGAGCAAGGACACGCCAGGGCGCAATTCAACCTCGCTCTCATGTACGGATATGGTCATGGCAGCGAGATCGATCTTGCCGAAGCTGCGAAATGGATAGAATTGGCGATTACAAATGGTGTTTCTATCGCAAAAAAATACAAACATTTGTTTGGGATGCCAGCCCTGAATTAATGTAGTTTAAAACTGTAGCGTCGCTCAACTCAGTTTAATTTCACTACTCCACAAATCCAATTCAACTACGGCCGGCTGCCGCAGAACCGGGTAATTAACCCTGTTTCAACGCCCTTTGCTCACGAACAAAATCACGGTACCAATAGGCACTTTCTTTCATCGTGCGTTTTTGTGTTTCGTAATCTACGTACACTAAGCCAAAGCGTTTGGCGTAACCAGAGTTCCATTCAAAGTTATCGAGCAAACTCCAATAGAAGTATCCTTGTACATCAACGCCTTGTACCATCGCATCGTGCATGGCCTTGAGATGCATACGTACATAATCGATACGTGCTTGATCACTGACTTTGTCGTCGATGATCTGGTCTGCCACGGCCATCCCATTTTCAGTAATATAAATTGGCGGCAAGGCTGGATATTCTGCTTTTAATTGCAGCAGTAGATCAGTCAAACCGTCGGGGTAAATTTCCCATCCCATGTCGCTAAAACCTAATTTTCCTTCGGGTTTTTTTTGCGGATTATCTGTGCTGACAAACGCACGGAAGTAATAGTTGACACCTAAAAAATCGATAGCTTGCTGAATGTTTTTCATGTCATCAGCATGAACATCGAACTTCTTCAGCTCCATTCTGTCTAGTGCTTTTTGTGGGTAAGTACCCTTAAATATCGGGTCCATAAACCATTGCACAGATCTGGCATATTCCCACTCAGCCTCTGCCTTGTCTTGCACTGAATCGCTCGCGGGCGTTACTGGCCATTGGTTCAGGACGATACCTAGCTTGGCGGAGGTTCTTGTTTTCCGCATCGCTTGCATCGCCAGACCATGAGAGAGCAATAAATGGTGCGACACTTGAACTGCCAACGCGGCATCGGCGATGCCTGGCGCAAACTGGGCATTTCCATAACCGAGGTTGGCTGTGCACCAAGGTTCGTTATGAGTAGCAATACTCGCCACTCGATTGCCAAAGCGGCGCGCTACTTCAGCCGCGTATTCGGCAAAGCGGGCGGTAGTTTCCCGATTTAACCAGCCGCCATAATCTTGCAAACCTTGCGGTAAATCCCAGTGATACAGCGTGACATGCGCTGTGATGTTTTTTTCTGCAAGTCTATCTAAAAGATTTGAATAAAACTCAAATCCTTTTTCATTCCAGGCACCATAACCAAGCGGTTGCACGCGCGACCATGAGATTGAGAACCGGTATGCATTTACATTAAGAGAGGCAATGAGGTCGACATCTTCTGCATAGTGATGATAATGGTCGCATGCAACATCTCCCGTACTGCCATCAATGATTTTGCCGGGAGTGTGGGTAAATGTATCCCAGATTGAGGCACCGCGGCCATCGGTCGCTGCGGCACCTTCAATCTGGTAGGCGCTAGTTGCCACACCCCAAGTAAATGACGGAGAAAATTTGGACTCGGGATTGTTATTTTGCATAGTTTGAATTGTAATCAAATAATAAATGTTATTGCTCTAGCTTTTGGTTCTCATAAACTACCTACATGCGCTTCTTTTCGATCAATTCGAATCACTTTCATGGTTTGCCTTGTTTTGATTGGGTTGAAAGTGATAGTCTTTGAAATGTAAAAAGTTTCCGGTAATAAAGGACAGAAAGATTGGGTATTGAGTTATTGAAATCGTTTTCAAAGTCAATGCATTAAACTTCATGACGCCGTCTATGTCAAATAAAAAGCGTAATAATTTCCAATATATTTCATTTAATTGGTTGATGAGTGTTTCTATGGCAATTATTTGGCGCTTTTAGACGGTTTAATTGAACTGTGTTATCCTAAATTTGAAAACGATTTCGTGTGCTGAATTGATGTATTTATATAGACGGAAAAAGGTAGAAATTAATGGAAGAGAATCAAATAAATAGACCAGTCACTTTGCTCGATGTTGCACGTGAAGCTGGCGTTTCTCCAAGCACCGTTTCACGTATTCTTAATGGCACTGCCAAAGTATCTCAAGATAAACGCAAGGCAGTTGAGACTGCAATTGCCGAAATGCATTTTGAACCGAATCAGTTGGCGCAGAACCTGAAAAAGGGCTGTTCGATGACTATCGGCATAGTTGTGCAAGATATCTCCAGCCCATTTTTTGCTGAAACATTACGTGGTATTGATGATGGGCTTAAAGGTAGTGGTTATGCATCTGTAATTGTCAGCGGACATTGGAATGCGCAAGAAGAGAGCGATCGCGTCAAACTGCTACTGGCTCGTAAGGTCGATGGGATTATTCTGTTATCTGGTCGTATTGAAGATAGTGCTGTCCTCCATTTTGCCAGACAACGTCCAATTGTGGCCACGGGGCGCTCGATACGAAGTGATACCGCGATAGGATTTAAATTAGATAATGAATATGGTGCATTATTAGCAGTACGCCATTTGATTGATTTGGGTCACCGCCGCATCGCTTTTGTCGCAGGTCCTGCCGATAATGCCGATTCTTGCGAACGGCTTGCTGGTTATAAACGCGCCTTGCTTGAAGCAAATTTGGAATTTGATCCCCAACTGGTTGTTGAGAGCGATTTGCAAGAAGCCAGTGGTTTGCTTGCTATGAATCGTCTATTTGAAACCAAACAGCAGTTTAGCGCTGTGTTTGCAATTAATGATCAAACTGCCTTTGGTGTAAGACTGAGTTTATACCGCAAAGGTATTCGAGTGCCAGACGACATCTCTCTCATCGGCTTCGATGATCTACCCAGCTCTTCCTACACTACGCCGCCATTAACCACGATACGCCAACCCTTGTATGACACAGGTTTGATTGCTACTACCGCCTTGCTGGGCTTGATTAGTGGTAAGAAAATTGATGTGACTTTACCTGCATTGGAGTTGATGGTGAGAGAAACGACGCGTTTGTTTCGCTAGCGTTAAAGATTCTCATTTCATGACGTCCGTTTGTCCGTTCGTCGCAAAGCCTTAGACACTCCGCGCAAAAATTAACAGAATACCTGACAGTTACGGGAATATTGCTGCTTGACGATGCGGATATACATGACTATATTACTGACTCACGAGTAAGTTATTTGGTTATTGCTATGATGTCATGTCCTTTTAAACCCAGATGGGAGCGTCGCAAAGGCGCTCGTCCGCAAGAATTGCTGGATGCCGCACTTGATCTGTTTGTCGAGCGGGGTTTTGCCGCCACTCGCTTAGATGATGTGGCGCGTGCTGCCGGCGTTTCGAAGGGTACTTTGTATTTGTATTTTTGTAGTAAGGAAGAATTGTTTAAGGCCGTGGTACGTGAGTCGGTAGTTCCTTACCTTGGTGAAGCTGAAGGTATGCTGGATCACTTTACCGGAAATACCGCAGAACTCTTACGTGGATTAATGACCACGTGGTGGGACAAAATTGGTAATACCAAATTATCAGGCCTAACCAAGCTGATGATTGCCGAGGCTGGTAACTTCCCGGATTTAGCGCGCTTTTATCAGGAAGAAGTAATCGACCGTGGTGAAAAATTGGTAACGAAAATGCTTGAGCGCGGCATCGAACGTGGTGAAATACGCCAGGTTAATATTGAAATCGCGTCCCGTATCTTGATTGCTCCAATTTTGATGATGATGCTTTGGAAGCATTCTGAAGGTGTTTGTCAGATCGCCCCTGATCAATTAGATGCATATCTAGAGCAATTTATCGATATGGCATTACATGGTTTGCTGAGCAACGCACTTCCATAAGTGGACAGTTTTAAAAAAATAATTGACCTTAGCCTGTCTGCTTAGTCGCAGACTTTTTCGGATGGATAAGCATGTTAAAACGTCGTGGAATTTGGGTCATTGTAGCGATTGTTGTTGTGATTGCTCTTGTCTTGGTGAAGAAAAAAACGACAGACCTATCTGCTTCAGCTAAAGGGCTGGCAGTAACTGCAGCACTACAAGTATTAGAATTCCTACCTGGCGATCTTGCCACTGTTACCTCCGGTGAAGTACAGAAGACGCTGTCACTATCTGGCGCATTGCGCGCTGTAAATCAGGCTACGGTCAAGGCTAAACTTGCTGGTGACGTGCACGAAGTATTGGTGCGCGAAGGTGAAGCGGTTCAGCTTGGACAGGTTTTGGTCAAAATGGATACCGCTGATTATGAGGCGAGATTGGCTCAGGCTCGCGGTAGCTTGGCTGCCGCGCAAGCACAATTGGATATTGCTAAACAAGCGCGTGATAATAATAAAACTTTACTCGATAAAACCTTTATTTCTAAAAACGCCTACGACAATAGCAGCAACCAATTTGCCATCGCTGCAGCCAACGTAGATTCCGCAAAAGGCGCTGTAGAAGTGGCGCAAAAAGCCTTGGCTGACACGGTTATTCGTGCGCCGATAGCCGGATTGATCAGTAGTCGTACTGTGCAACCTGGTGAAAAAGTTTCTGCTGACAACCGGTTGCTCGATGTAGTTGATTTGCGCATGCTGGAGATGGAAGCTCCGGTACCGACACAAGATATTGCCAAGATTAAATTGGGGCAATCTGTGCAATTGAAAATAGAAGGTGTGACAGGACTAGTAGTCGGTAAGGTGAGCCGTATTAATCCTGCGACGACAACAGGCTCTCGTTCCATAATGTCCTACATACAAGTAGCCAATGCAGATGGGACGCAAGGCAACGGCCAGCTTCGCGCGGGTATGTTTGGTGAAGCACTGCTGGTGGTCGAAAAAAAATCAGATGTCTTGAACATTCCTCAATCTGCAGTGCGTTATGAGGCGGGGCTAAGCTTTGTGTATGTCATTGAAGATAATGTGCTACAGCAAAAGCCGCTGAGCTTGGGTATGCAAGGTGAGGTCAACGGCGTTGCAGTAGTTGAAATATTGAATGGCTTGGTTAAAGACAGCAAAGTCGTTAAGGTCAATCTCGGCAGCCTGCGTTCTGGCCTGCCAGTAAAGATCGTCCAGTCTGGACCTAAGGTCTGATATGTGGTTCACACGCGTTAGTATTGGCAACCCGGTGATGGCAACCATGATGATGGTGGCCTTTGTTGTGCTGGGTCTTTTTTCTTATAAGCGATTGCGTGTTGATCAGTTTCCGGATATTGCTTTTCCAGTCGTCGTTATCCAGACCGATTACCCCGGTGCTGCACCAGAAACCATCGAGTCAGACATTACCCGCAAGGTGGAAGAAGCAGTCAATACTATCAATGGTATCAGTGCCTTAACATCACGTTCCTACGAAGGGACTTCGGTCGTGATCATGGAATTTGATCTCACCATTGATCCGGCTCAAGCGGCGCAAGATGTGCGTGAGAAAATTGCATTAGTCAAATCGAAATTTCGTAAAGAAGTCAAAGAACCACGGGTTTCACGTTATGACCCGGCCGACAAACCGGTGTTTTCAGTATCGGTGACCAACGACGATAAAATCCAGAAACGTGATTTTCGTGAGCTGACAACGATTGCCGATCAACTGGTGAAAAAGCGTTTGGAAAATGTCCGTGGCGTGGGTTCTGTGACGTTAGTTGGCGGTGTTAAACGTGAAATAAAAATTTATCTGAAACCGAACGACATGGAAGCGCTTGGTCTTGGAGTGGATCAGGTAATTAATGCTCTGCGCAATGAGAATCAGGAATTGCCGACTGGCGCGATCCGTTCTTTGGACAATGAAAAAGTGGTGCAAATACAAGGGCGTATTAAAGACCCGCAAGATTTTGGCCGGATTATTGTTGCCAAACGAGGCGGGCAAGCTGTGTTGTTATCGCAGGTAGCCAGTATTGTCGATGGACAGGAAGAGCAAGAGAGCCTAGCTTTGCATAACGGCCAACGGACCGTGGCTTTAGATGTTTTAAAAGCGCAGGGGCAAAACACAATAGAAGTGGCAAACGGTATTAGCGATGCCTTAATCGTCCTTGAACCACAACTCGCAGCACAATACCCAGGTCTGAAAGTTCAGGTGATTAAAGATGGTTCCCGCCAGATACGGGTAGGTGTGGAAAACGTACGCAAAACCTTGATCGAGGGAGCCGGGCTGACGATTTTAATCGTGTTCCTATTCTTAAATTCCTGGCGCTCTACAGTGATTACCGGCTTGACTTTGCCAGTTGCGCTGATAGGTACTTTCCTGTTTATGGATATGTTTGGCTTCACCATCAACATGATCACGCTGATGGCATTGTCGTTGTGCGTAGGTTTGTTGATCGACGACGCAATTGTGGTGCGCGAAAACATCGTGCGGCATGCGGGTATGAAGGTGAACGGAAAATTTAAAGATCACCGTACAGCAGCACTGGAAGGGACTGCTGAAATTGGTTTGGCCGTATTAGCGACTACATTTTCTATTGTTGCGGTATTTTTGCCAGTGGGATTTATGGGCGGTATCATCGGGCGCTTTTTTCATCAATTTGGAATTACGGTAACCGCAGCAGTGTTGATATCGATGTTCGTTTCTTTCACGCTTGATCCAATGTTATCTGCCATTTGGCCAGACCCGGATGCACATGGTCATGATAAAACCGGCGTGCGCACAGGAATTTATGCCAACTCCATCGGTCGTGTGCTTGAGCAATTTGAGCGCGGCGTGCAATGGTTTTCTCGCGTGTATCAAGTCATGTTGCGCTGGTCACTTAAACATCGAGTTAAGACTTTGCTGATCGCCTTGCTGACCTTTGTTGCCGGTCTGATGATTCCTATCACCGGCTTGATCGGTACCGAGTTCGTACCTCAGGCAGATTATTCTGAAACAGGAATTACGTTCTATACGCCAGTCGGTTCATCTTTAGAATTAACTGAAACCAAGGTGCATCAGGTTGAGGCTATTCTTAAAGAATTCCCTGAAGTGCTTGATACTTACAGCACAGTCAATACCGGTTCGGCACTGGGTAAAAACTATGTCACGACCTTTATCCGTTTGGTTACGCGTAAAGAAAGAGCGCGCAGTACCGCGCAGATGTCGATACCGCTGCGCAATCGACTTTCGCAAGTTGCTGGCATCACCGTAACGCATATTGGTGCGCTAGACGGTGTCGGAGGCGACAACAAGCAAATACGTTTGAGCTTACAAGGTGCAGATTTAGATCAATTATCCAGCTTGTCTGAAGAAGCGCAACGAAGCTTGCTTGCTATCCCAGGTTTAGTTGATCTTGACTCTAGTTTGAAGGCGCAGAAGCCTACAATTTCAGTTACGCCAAAACGCGAGATCGGTGCTGACCTCGGTGTCGGCGTTGCGCAAATCGGCAATGCTTTGAGACCCTTACTTGCTGGTGAAGCGGCGACCACATGGCGTGCACCGGACGACGAAAATTATGATGTTTCGGTTCGATTAGCGCCGAGCGACAGAAATAATGCAGATGATCTCTCGCGCCTAATGCTGGCGAGTTCACAAAGCAATGCCGATGGATCGCCAAAGATGGTACCTTTGCGCCAGGTAGCAGATATTCAGGCATCGACTGGGGCAAATCAAATTAATCGGCGCGATCTGACCCGCGAAGTTGAATTATCAGCCAACGTGGTTGGGCGTTCCTCTGGCGAGGTAAGTGCCGAAATAAAAAAAACTTTGGATGGCATGCGATGGCAACCGGGGTATCGCTACAAGATGGGCGGCGCGACAAAAAACATGACGGAGTCATTTGGTTATGCAGTGTCGGCATTGGCATTGGCCGTGATCTTTATTTATATGATACTGGCGTCGCAATTTGCCAGTTTCTTGCAACCTGTGGCGATCATGTCGGCCTTGCCGATGACCTTAATTGGCGTGTTTTTGGCCTTGATGGTCTTCCGTTCGACGGTGAATATTTTCTCTATCATCGGCATCATTATGCTGATGGGGCTGGTCACGAAAAATGCGATTCTTTTAGTCGATTTTGCTAATCAGATGAGATTGGAAGGCATGCAAAGGACTGAGGCCTTAATTGAGGCAGCCCATGTGCGCTTACGGCCTATTTTGATGACAACGCTGGCGATGGTGTTTGGCATGTTGCCATTGGCACTTGCCTTGTCAGAAGGTTCTGAACAGCGTTCTCCCATGGGGCAGGCCGTGATTGGTGGCATTATTACCTCGTCTTTGCTTACTTTGGTGGTTGTCCCTGTGATTTATACCTATCTTGATGATTTGGGACAGTGGTTTAAGCAAAAATGGAGTGGAAATAGTGAAACTCATGACAGCGTTTGATAAAATGCAGGCTCTTTAGCAAATTTGCCAAACTTGCCCAATAAGTTACCCAATAATTTACCAATAAGCAGCACCTTCAGCGAGTAATCAAAATGAATATCGAACAAGCCCGTTTCAACATGATAGAACAGCAAATCCGACCTTGGAACGTGCTTGACCAAGATGTCTTGGCCTTGTTGGGTGTGGTCAAAAGGGAAGATTACTTTCCTGAAGATCAAAAAAGCATGGCATTTTTTGATACTGAATTAGCGTTGCCAGGTGGCGCACATACACTAAGCCCTAAGGTAGAGGCACGAATTGTGCAGGGCGTCGCTGTTAAAAAACACGAGTCAGTTTTGTTAATCGGCTCTGGCACAGGATATCTGGCCGCGTTGCTGGCGCACCAGGCAAGGCATGTGACGGTGATGGAAGCTATTCCCGAACTCAAAACAGTGGCCGAAGCGAATTTACAAAAAAATGGTGTCGGCAATGTTGATGTGCAGTGGTGCGATGCCTTGAAAATAAAACATACCAATACCTACGATGTGATCGTGGTCAGTGGTTCGCTAGAATCTTTGCCGGATGATTTGCAACAGCAACTGACCAATGGCGGCAGATTGTTTGTCGTTGTCGGTAAGCCACCCGTGATGAAGGCACAAGTTATCACACGTGAATCTGAATTGTTTTTTAACGCAAGTACTTTGTTTGAAACGTCCGTGCAGCGTCTGTCACAGGCAGTGCGTGAATCGACGTTTACTTTCTGAAGAAATTTCCATCTTAAACACCACTGCGAATCCAGCAAAAGCGGCGACGGAGAAAACACATGCAACATATTACGGCGCCTGAACTCGCGAATTGGTTAGGCGATCAGACAAAAAAATCGCCATTATTATTGGATGTCAGGGAACCTTGGGAACATGAGACCTGTCATATTCCACAGGTTGTGTTAATGCCGATGCAAACAGTGACTAGCCGTTTTCAAGAGCTTGATCCGGATGCAGTCATCGTTTGTATTTGCCATCATGGTGCGCGCAGTATGCAAGTGGCTAACTATCTTGAGCGTAGCGGTTTTACCCAAGTGATTAACTTAACCGGTGGCGTGCACGCATGGGCGCTACAGGTGGACAACTCCATGCCAACGTATTAAATTTTCTCGGGTTTTTGTTTTTTAACGAGACGACATTTTAGATTTTAAATTATTATTTTTTCGGAGCCGCTTATGCAAAATCCATTGAGAAATTCCATTATCGCCACGCTGTTAGCTAGTGCCTTCATGTCCCTGAACGCGGGTGCCAGCGATTTGCTACAAATTTATAAAGATGCCCTCGCCAATGATGCACAATTTGGCAGTGCACGCGCTTCTAGAGTCGCTGGTCAAGAGCAATCAGTACAAGGTCGTGCTGGCTTGATGCCTTCGATAGGTTTGAGTGGTAGTGATACGCAGACAAAAATAGACGCAACTCCAGATGTTGGCCGTGGTGCCAGTTTCACGACTAACACTAACACTTATTCACTGGCCTTATCGCAACCTTTATTTCGTTGGGCAAACTGGCAGCAATATGAGCAAGGTAAATTATCTGTTGTCGCTGCCGATGCACAATTTTCGCAAGCGCAGGAAGATCTGATCGTCAGAGTCAGTCAGGCTTATTTTGATGTACTTGCATCACAAGATACATTGAAGACATTGCAAGATCAAAAAATTGCGATCTCGGAACAACTCGCTTCCGCAAAACGTAATTTTGAAGTGGGCACGTCTACTATTACCGATAGTCATGAAGCGCAGTCACGCTACGATTTAGTGGTAGCGCAAGAATTTGCTGGTGAAGGTGATTTGGCGATTAAGCGCGCTGCTTTGCAGCTCATTATCGGAAAAGATGCGGGTGATCTGGCATCGCTTAAAGGCGGTATTCAACTCAGCGCACCACAGCCTGCGCAAATGGCAGATTGGGTTAATTCAGCTGAGAAGCAAAATTTTGGAGTTGTAGCATCTCAGGTTGCTGTTGAAATCGCACAACGCAATATCTCTAAGAGTCGTGCAGGGCATTATCCAACACTTGATTTGATTGCTAGCACCGGGCGCACAGCAAATGGCGGACAAGTTTTGGGTGGTACTGGTGCAAGCAAAGCGAACACAATCGGAGTGCAGTGGAATATCCCTATTTTTTCTGGATTTGCAGTGGATAGCCGCGTACGCGAATCGATTGCTCTGGAAGATAAAGCTAGAAATGATTTGGAAACTGCACGTCGTTCTGCCGCACAGGGATCAAGACAAAGTTATGTTGGCGTGACCAGCGGTCTGGCGCAAATCAAGGCATTGGAAGCTGCAGAAATTTCTAGTCAATCGGCATTGGATTCCAATAAGCTCGGTTATCAGGTTGGCGTACGTATTAACATCGACGTATTGAACGCGCAACAGCAATTATCAACAACACGTCAAAATCTTGCTAAGGCTCGTTATGATGCGATTGTAAACGGTCTCCGTTTGAAATCTGCTGCCGGTATTTTGAAAGAACAGGATTTGTCTGAAGTGAATGCGCTGTTGCAACACTGATCAATATTTGCCATGTAAAGAGCCCGCTGACAGCGGGCTTTTTTATTTCTGAATGATGTTCACTTGTCGTATATCAAAGCAGTCAGCCTGTGATTGAGTAAAGCTTAGAAAAGATAAATAAGACTTGATGGGGGATAAAGATGCTGCAAGTGGCTAGTGCCAGGAAAAAACGTGTGCTGATATTCGCGTTTACTTTTTTTTCGCTTCTGGCTGGAGTCGGCTATTTTGCTGGCGCTATACTTTTTGGCGAAAAAGTAAAAGTATTTCAATTGCAGCGTGGAGAGTTAATTCAAACTGTGGTCGCTAGTGGCCATATTGAGACGCCTGCACGGGTCGATATTGCTACACAAGTGACTGGTCGGGTGATTGCTGTACCAGTGAAAGAAGGGCAAAAAGTCAAAATAGATCAACTGCTAATTGAACTTGATGCGGCTGATGAGAAGGCGACGCTGGAGCAAACTAGTGCGGCTGTAAGGCAGGCGGAAGTTAAACTTAAACAGTTTCATGAGCAGATAGAACCCATTGCTCAGCAATCACTCCGGCAAGCTCAAGCCAATCTTTCAAATGTTCAAAAGCAATATGAGCGTACGCGCGATTTGGTCGCGCAGAACTTTGTCGGGAAGGCGCAACTCGACGATGCGCGACGCAATCTTGATGTCGCACGTAGCCAGCTTGATAGTGCATTGTTACAGTTGAAATCTGCAACGCCGTCTGGAAGCGAATATCTGCTCGCCAGTGCAGCACTAGAGCAGGCACATGCCAATTATCGTGCGGCAGAGGCTAGGCTTGGCCATACCAAAATTACGGCCATCAGCGATGGTGTACTGATTTCTCGCGATGTCGAACGTGGCGATATTGTCCAGCCAGGTAAAATTTTAATGGTAATGTCTCCAATCGGTTTGTCGCAATGTCTGGTTCAGATCGATGAGAAAAATTTACGCTTTCTGCAACTTGGTCAGACAGCGCAAGCTATGGCTGATGCTTACCCGGGGCAAAAATTTTCCGCACAAGTGGCCTTCATTAATCCTGGCGTTAATGCACAACGCGGCTCAGTCGATGTGAAGTTAAATATACCCAATCCACCACCGTTTTTGCAGCAAGACATGACGGTTTCGATAGAAATTGAAGTCGCACGCCGTAAACAGGCTTTGTCATTGAATGTTGAAGCAATCCGTGATGCGGCTAGTTCTACTCCATGGGTGATGCTGGTGGAAAATGACAGAGCGGTAAAGCGAACCGTAAAGTTGGGCATGTTCGGGGATAAAAATGTCGAGATATTATCGGGTCTAAAAGAATCCGATTTAGTTTTGCCAGCAACCGGCCAAGTGATCAATGAGGGTGATAAAGTGAGGCCGATAGTGGTGAAAATGAGCAGAAGCGGAGTGGCACGGCGATGAACAGTCTTTTGCCAATTGAGTGGATCATAGCGATCCGCTTTTTGCGTGAAGGTCGTATGCAATCTTTGTTTATTATTCTTGGTGTAGCAATTGGTGTGGGTGTGATCGTATTCATGTCGGCATTATTGTCGGGCATGCAGGGAAATCTATTTCGACGAGTGCTTAGCTCGCAACCACACATCACTTTGGAACGGCCACGACAACAAGCAAGTGTTGTGATGCAGGCTGAAAAAGGCCAAATCATTCTATCAAACATCCAGAAGCCATCGCAGCGCATGAATACCATAGACCAATGGCAAAAAGTGCGAGATCAGATGCAGGCGCGTAGCGATGTGCTTGCCGTCTCACCTACCGCGAGCGGCCCAGGATTAGTGGTGCGTGGAAGTGCAACAGGTTCAATATCGCTAGTTGGTATCGAGCCCGATCAATACATCAGGATCGTGCCACTAAACGAAAAAATAGTGAGCGGTACTATGCGTATGACCAATGCCGATATGTTGATCGGTGTTCAACTGGCGGAAGAAATGGGTGTGCAACGTGGGGATAAACTGCGTGTAACTACTGCCGCCGGCGCGACACTTAATCTCAATATTACCGGCATTTTTGATCTGGGAAGTCGTGGTGCAAATCAACGTACTGTTTTCGTCCTTCTCTCCACAGCACAAAATCTTTTAAATATGGATGGAGGTGTGTCCAGCATTGACTTGAAGGTTGTTGACCCATATGCAGCGGAAATAATCTCACAATCAATCGCGAATGCGACGGGATTGGATGCCTTGAGCTGGATCGCGAATAACAATCAATTTTTTCTTGGTATGCGTGCGCAGACTTATTCCAGCCTGATGATACGGTTCTTTGTGGCACTGTCAGTCGCCGCCGGGATTGCCAGCGTACTTGTGGTATCGGTAGTGCAACGGCAAAAGGAAGTGGGAATCTTACGTGCCATGGGTGGTAGCCGGGGGCAAATTATGCGGGTATTTTTGATTCAAGGTGCGGTTGTTGGATTAATCGGCTCTGTACTGGGTTCTATATTGGCGATGGGCTTGCTTGCCGCTTGGAAGTTAATTGCAAAAAACCCTGATGGCAGTTCTATGTTTGCGATCGATATGGATCCAAACTTATTTTTTTGGAGCGCGCTAATTGCGATGTTGACTGGTTTATTGGCGGCGGCGACTCCAGCGATACGCGCGTCACGCCTTGATCCCGTGGTGGCAATTCGTGGTTGATCCAGTTCTTCAGCTTAATCAGGTATGTAAGTCATATGCCGTAGGCACACCTGCCGAAACACAGGTGTTGTTTGATATTGATCTGACTATTCAACCAGGTGAATTCGCGGCGCTGATCGGACCTTCAGGTTCCGGAAAAAGTACACTGCTCAATATCATCGGTTTGTTGGATAGGCCTGCAAGTGGCCAGTTGCATATGACGGGACAAGAAACCAGCACTCTCGATGATGCTCAATTAACTTTGTTGCGAGGTCACGCTATTGGCTTTGTTTTTCAATCACATTATTTACTCTCCGCATTCACTGCGACAGAAAATGTCATGATGCCGATGCTGTTGCAGAATGGCAGAGAAGATGGAAACATGCGAGAACGAGCACAGACATTACTGGCGCAAGTGAACCTCGCACAATGGCAAGACAGTATGGTGGGAAATATCTCCGGCGGGCAACAGCAACGCGTCGCTATTGCCCGTGCTCTTGCGCTCAGCCCGTCATTGATCTTGGCAGATGAACCTACTGGCAATCTCGACACCAAATCTGCCGATTCTATCTTTGAACTAATGCGCAAAGTTAACAAAGAAAATGGAACAAGCTTTTTGATGGTGACGCATAACATGGCATTGGCAAAACGTTGTGACCGTATCATTGAGCTTGTGGACGGGCGAGTAGTGTAAGCCAGTCCAATGAGTATTTTAAATGCTCATTGTTCGGTAATTGAATTGAAAAAATGATATTTATTTTATTCCTCACACATTGAAATAGGTATTTACTGGTATTTTTTACACTAAAATGCTGACTTAGTTATTTTAAAATTAATCGGGGTCATTGAATGCGCAATACTTTATCAAAGTTGAAGGCGAGTAACCTGCATACAACAAGTGCGGCAAGCCTGTTGTTTCTCTCAGCTGCATTAAGTGGCTGTGGTGGCGGTGGTGGATCTAGTCCCCTGAGCGTCGTAGTGCCACCCGTTGCAGTGGCTTTGCCGGCTGCCAGCAGCGTTCAGAATCTCTGTGCTGCACCAAGGTCTGGTACCGATGATAAAGCTGGTAGTGTCGATACCGAAAAGAGCTATTTGCGCTCATTTACTGATGAAACTTATTTATGGTATCGAGATGTTCCTGTCTTGAATCCTGCTAACTATGCTAATCCGCAAGATTATTTCAAAGATTTAAAAACGTCTGCAAAGACGGCATCAGGCAAACTGGTCGATGAGTTTCACTGGTCCGTGACTCAGACTGAGTATGATCAGCAAAATGCGGGTATATCGGAAGATTATGGAATTCAATGGGCGTTTGCCAGTACTAAGCCGCCACGTAGTTTAGTGGTCGCCAACGTGGAAAAAATTTCACCGGCATTTGGGGTTTTCCAACGTGGTGATCAGATGCAAACGGTTGATGGCGTTGATTTTGTAAATAGCAGCTCGGTCGATGTTTTGAACGAGGGGCTATTCCCGACAAAACTTGCAGCGCATACTTTTGGCATTCTTCGTCAGGGGCAGTTGCTAAATATTACGATCACGCCTGCCTTGGTCAGCACCACACCTGTGCAGTACACGAAAGTTATCGATACACCAAGCGGTAAAGTCGGCTACATTTATTTCGATGAGCATATTGCTAAATCAGAGCCTATGCTGATTGAGGCTTTTAACACCGTCAAATCACAGGGTGCCACCGAGTTAGTGTTGGATCTTCGTTATAACGGTGGTGGCTTGTTATATATCGCTAGTCAGGTTGCCTATATGGTTGCCGGGTCTGATACAACAAAAAATAAGACGTTTGATCAATTGACTTATAACGACAAGCGTACAAAAGAAAACGTTGCGATTCCGTTTTATGATTTTACTTCGGGCTATGCGGGTACTGGCGGAATTTCCCTGCCTTCATTGGGTTTGAAAAAAATCACTATTCTGACTACAAAAGGTACTGCCTCTGCCAGCGAAGCAATTATCAATGGCTTGCGCGGCGTTGATGTTGAGGTGACTCTGATAGGTGATATAACTACGGGAAAACCATATGGCTTTGTGCCGCAACCTAATTGTGGTTTCGTCTACTATAGTATTCAATTTAAAGGACAAAACAATAAAAACTTTGGCGATTTTGCCGACGGTTTCACGCCTACATGTTCAGTGAAAGATGATTTTACACATGCGCTCGGTGATGTCGCTGAGGGGCAGTTGGCTGCCGCATTGCAATACCGTGCGACGAAAATTTGCCCCGTAGCAGTTGTCGGTAGTATTAGTGGAAGCTTGAAAGGAATTGGAGCGGAACCTGTTTATGTATTGCGCCGTTCACCTGCCAAAGAATTGAGCATACCAACGCTAATCCATCGTTGATCCAACATAAATACAGCGATGAAATTTCTTCAATTCTTTCTGATCGTTTTTTTGAGCGCCTGTCAGTCAGTGAATGCTCAGGTTGAGCAGGATGCACTCTTGCTGAAGACTTCACCCGAAATTCAGAAAGAATTGACAGAGACCATTGCTAAAATGTTGGGTCTTAAGTCTGCATTGCTCAACGCAGACGACCTCGTTAAGAGTAGTTACTTACCGTTTGACCGCGTAAAGTTACGCGATCAAAATGGACTCTTGATGCAAGGCCTGGAAACAGAAAAACCTCAGGTTTTTAAACTTATCAAAAAGGGAGATGCCTGCTGGTTGCTGCACCTAAACACGGACAGGCGCGAATTACTTTCGAAGGCACAATGTAAGACGAATCATGCGTCGATGCGACAGTAAGCCGACTCAGGATCGATAGATAATTTAAGCGGTCATTCTTGTTGAAGCAGCAGATCAATGAATCTGTGCAAGTTATCTGTCAGGGCTAGTACCGATCTCTGCATATCCCAATTGTCGTCACCGATCTTCACCATATTCGAGATGGCACGTAGCTCTAGAAATTTTTGCTGTTCTTGTAGGCAAACGTGGAAAAACGCCGCGCCTTCCATGTTCTCTATATCCACATGTGTCGTATCGACAAACGGCGCCATCGCAGCATTCAGTGAGACGCTGCGGGCCCGCTTAAACGGTGTCCCAGATGGCAAGTGTGGACAGCCTAAAGTGTGACGACGTTCGAAATCCATCTCAAGTGGTAAGTGCGCCAGATGGACGAATCCGTCTGGCGTAAAAAAGCCTAAATCGCCTTCTACTTCAGATTCAACCAGCACCACTTCACCAATTGTCAAAGCTGAATTTTGAAAAGCACCGGCGATGCCTGCGAGTATCAAAATATCAGGTGTATTTTGCTGTATCGCCTTATAAGTGGCGATCGCGGTTGCGGTCAAGCCCACGCCAGAAATGATGACATAAACATCATCACGCTGGAATAAACTGGCCTCTGTTTTAGTAGGGAAAAGGACGGTGATTTTCATGTTAATTCCATTTCTAAATCGTTAGTGTCGTTGTTGTCTTCGCCTTGCCGTGCTATAGCACTGTCTGCGGCCCGCCGCCTATACACTAATGATTTGGAAAAGGAATTGGTACATCACTAGTGTCCGGTTAAAAATCGAATAAATTCAATTGGTTAGCGATGGGTGGTATTTCAGAAATGTAGCCATCGGTCTGAAAGGCGCATGAAATTTCGGTTTTCTCAAAAACGGAGACCGATAAAATCTGTAATAAAGTGTAGAGCGAGGCATTCAATTGCAATTCCTTTTTAATAATGGCGATTACTTTTAGCGCGAGTAACGAAGAATGCTCCCGCTTGATGCATTTTATAAAGCCGTGCAAAATCCAAATACCCGCGATCCATCACATAAAACGCACCCGCTTCGATAGGCAAGAAATCGAGCACATCCACTTCATGCATTTTTTCATCGCTGATATGGATAAATGCGGGTATCGCCCCTCGCAGATCGAGCAAAGTAGGCAACTTGACGGCGGCTTTCGTTTTGCGAAATGGCGCCCAGTCGAACAGCGATAAACACAAGTCAATCGTTGTAGCGTCCAACGCATAAACCGTATTGTTCAATTCCACACCAAGCTCATCATGTTGATACAGTTTGCGTGCACGACGAATCAACAACGCAGCAAGATCAGCCCAAATACGCCAGTCCCGATTC
>JANYFV010000527.1 GCA_025359635.1 Undibacterium sp.
TCGATTCGATTTCGCCCGATAATATCGAGCGCATCGAAGTGATACGTTCTGCCACCGCCGAGTTGAGTACACAATCGATCGCCGGCGCCATTAACATCGTGCTCAAGAGAGCCATCGTGACAGCGCAGCGTGAATTAAAAGTCGGCATGCAAGAAGACGGTGGTAAATATGGTGCTAACCTTAGCCTGCAGTTTTCTGATAAGTTGGGGCGCATGTCGTATTCGATTTCGGGCAATGTCAATCGAGGTAAATTCGAACGTCCATCGGCCAATGACGAAATAGGCAAGGACGCAAATGGTACGACGATTTTGAGTCGACACAGTGATGTTAAAGACTGGGGCACGTTTACCGGCGTCGGCTTGTCTCCACGCGTGAATTGGAACCTGGAAAATGGCGATACGGTCACCTCTCAGAGCTTTGTGAATGCCAACCAGTTTTCTGGATTCAATGAGCAAAAAACCACTGGAACTTTACCGCTCTATGTCAGTGATCTGACGCAGATAGATTCGCAGTTTGCCATGATACGCAGCAACCTGAACTGGGTACATAAACTCGCTGACAGTGCGAAGCTAGATGTGAAAATTGGCGCGAATTATAATAAACGTAGCTCAGATGTCTATTATCAAGGGTACGATAAAGATAGCTCAAAACTTATTGATCGTAAGGTAAATACTGCTGCCAGCGATCAAGGTTTTACCTATGGCGGTAAATATACCGCACCATTTGTTACTGACCATTCTATCGCCGCTGGCTGGGATGGCGCGCTCAGCAAGCGCAATGAAACTCGTGCGCAAAATGATGTGACTGTAGCATCGATACCCGCAATTAATCTGGACGAGACTTTTGATGCCGAAGTAAGCCGACTGGCTGTGTTCGTACAAGACGAGTGGAATGTTTCTAAAAATTGGTCGATTTATGCGGGTCTGCGTTGGGAAGGTCTGGAAACGACAAGCAAGGGAAATACTTACGCTGAAGTGAAGAATACGTCCAGCGTCTGGAGCCCGATCTTACAAACTCTGTGGAAAATACCAGGTAGTAAAAATGATCAGGTGCGTTTGGGTTTAACCCGCACCTACAAAGCGCCAGATACATCTAGCTTGATACCACGGCGTTTTTTCTCGAATAACAATACAGATCCTACTAGCCCGGATCGTATTGGTAATCCTAATTTGAAGCCTGAACTAGCTTGGGGTTTGGACACTGCGTTCGAACATTATCTGACGGATGGAGGCGTGCTCAGCGCCAGCATCTTCATGCGTAGAATTGAAGATATTACCAGGACTGATGTACAGGCAATTGCCGGTACTCAGGCCGGTGCTCCGACCACCTATCTCGCGATGCCGATTAACGATGGTATTGCTACTACCCGAGGAATTGAGTTTGATGCCAAGTTCCCTTTGCGCTCTTTGATGAGTGATGCACCGGCGATTGATTTCCGTTCTAATCTTTCGTTTAACTGGTCCAATTTGAGTACCGTGCCAGGGCCGAACAATCGACTCGATTCGCAAACACCTATTAGCGCAAATCTGGGGATAGATTACAAACTCGATACTGTGCCGCTGACCTTGGGTGGGAATTATAGTTTTCAAAATGCTGGCCCAGTCCGCATCTCCGTGACACAAGCGAGTTATTCAATTCCAAAAAGGGTGCTGGATTTGTACGCTTTGTGGAAAATTGATGCCAAAACCAATTTGCGGGTGTCATTAGGTAATGCACTGCGTCAGGATAATGTGTCCGCAAATAGCTATACAAACTTGTATGGCTCTTCGATTCGCACCAACACTACGCCAACGACGATGACGATTCGTGCGATGTTGGAATATAAAATCTAATTACTTGGCTTTGCCCTTACAAGCCAAAGGTAGTTGGCTTTGTTCTACGTTGGTTTTATTGACTCCCTTGATGGTCATTTTATCTGGCGCTTCGGCGCCAGCACAGACCCAGGTTACTGGCACGATGGGTGCATCCAGCACCACCGCCGGGCGCAGCGATAAGATCTTGCCTTTCAGTGGGCTGCTGGCGCGATTGCCAAAGGTGATATGAATGGCACCGTCTTCGACCGCCACGTTACTTACGTAATTATTTACAATCTTGTCAGCATTAGGTAATCCTGCGGCGGCGTTATCAGCAGGAAAAGCCTGCGTCGCCAACCAGGATTCTGCAATCGGTTTTTTTGCAATATCGGTGAGCGGCAGAGAAATTTCGATCTGCTCGCGTATCACTTTGAATAGATACGACGGTACCGCCATTGCAGCGAGTATCGCGATAATGGCAATCACTACCATCATTTCAATTAAGGTAAAGCCGAGGTTTTTTTTCATCTGTGCCTTTTTGCATGCTTATTTGGATGCCGATTTGGACGCTAATCAGCGATAATGACGTCACTTTCCTGC
>JANYFV010000168.1 GCA_025359635.1 Undibacterium sp.
TGTTATTGAGTAAGTAAAACTAATAAAACTAAATATATAGACAAAAAAAACAGCGGCTATGCCGCTGTTTTTTTTGCTGAAACGTTTAGTGCGTAACGCGAGTCACTCCTCTACCCGACAATAATCGTACCCGGTCACCAACGCGAAATACTTCATCTGCATCTTGAGTGATGGCCCTGAACTCGCCATTTTCCAGTCTCACTGTAATCTCCAGACCTTTACGATGATTGGCATTTGCCTCAACGTTTTGCCCTATGATGCCACCTACTACCGCACCAACGATCGTCGCGGCAAGTGCGCCATTACCCTGCCCTATGCTTGAACCGGCTGCAATGCCGCCTAGCGCGGCACCTGCAGCAGTACCAACACCCGTCTCGCCTTTTTCGATCACGACTTCCCTGACCGATTCCACCACCGCCATACGCACGATTTGTTCGTTTTGGGTTTGATGCTCTCTATACACATTGCTCGATGTAGGCGTTGCCACACATGCGCTCAGTGCAACAACAACGGCAAGAACAAAGGTAAAAGCGGTCAAATTTTTCATTATCATCTCCTAATTCAGCTTCAATTTCAGCTCCAGATTTTTTCAATTCACGAGAACCAGTTTCAAGCAAACTCTTTTACGATGATCGTTATGACAGCAGGATAGACAATTTGTTCAAAATTTCCGCATATTCACCATACGATTAATAGGAAATCTTCAAACGTCGATATAAAAAACCCAAAACGAATAAGGGGCCGATCAACAAAAATCGTAAGTCTTCAAAAAACGAAGGTTTCTTGCCTTCTATCTTATGCCCGATGAACTGAAAAATCCATGCAACAACGAAAACACTTAGGGCAGAAGGCAACACTATCGCTGGCGGCAACAAATACAGGATTCCTAACATCAGCGCCGCCATCACCCCCATTCCTATCGCAAACGGGACAGAAAGATAAGCGTAGTACACCAAAGCAAGCACGCCAGATACGACCGATAAAATTGGATGCACGGCCCAGATCAAGCCCAAAACGGTCCACATGATTACCGGGACACAAACAAAATGTATCCATTCATTGACATGGTTTTGATGACTTTCGGCATATTTATTGAGTAAGGTATCAACTGTTCTTGCATCGCTCATATTTGTCTCCGTGTGGTTATTGTTTAAGTTTTTTTGTTACGCTGCGATATTACCTACGTCATCAGCATCACCTGTATCACTATATAAATAAAATGCCGAATATTCCCTCTAATCTTAATAATTTGTTGCTAGGATTTCCTGCAGTTATCGACAATGCAACGCATACCCTGATACTCGGCAGTTTTCCGGGCGTAGCATCGCTAACTGCACAACAATACTATGCGTTCCCGCAAAATCAATTTTGGCGCTTGCTGTCCGGGGTACTTGATACTGATCTTGTCGGGCTTAATTACTTTGACAGACTACAACAATTATTAACTCATGGCATTGGTCTATGGGACGTATTTGAAGCCTGCGCCAGGCAAGGCAGTCTCGATTCCGCCATTAAAAGTGGCAAAATGAATGATTTCAAAACTTTGCAGACTACCTATCCAAATCTACAGAAATTATGCTTCAACGGCAAAACTGCCGCTAAAATTGAGTCCGATTTACGCCAACTGGGATACCAAACCCTGCAACTTCCATCCTCTTCGCCCGCCTATGCACAAATGCGCTTTGAGGATAAGCTTTCGCAATGGCAACAAATTATGAGTAAATCTATGTAATTTCTTTCTAGTCGGACACGATGCTGGTTAAAATAATGCAATGTTAATTAAACGAAAATCTATCGAAGCCGAAGGCAACTATCGCTCCGGTCCTAAGGCTGCTGCGCCTAAAAATCCACGCAAGGCAAAATTTGCCCCTATCACCTTATCTGAACTCGATGGCGTGCGCTTCTTGCACTTCGGTACAGAATGGGTGCAGGGCGCAATGCGATTACGCAAACCTGACTGGCTAGAGTTGGAATACGCCCAGCAAATGATGTCCTGGATGCTGTTCAATTCTGCGCCAAAACATCTGCTGCAATTAGGTTTGGGAACTGGCGCGCTGACCAAATTTTGTTACCGACAATTTGAAACAGCACAAGTCACCGCGATCGATCTCAATCCAGCGGTCATCATGATTTGCGAGAGCATGTTTAAATTACCGGCTAATGATGACAGGCTCAATGTACGCGAAATGGATGCGCTCGATTTCGTCATGGACAGTGACAATTACGGTAAATTCGACGCAATTCAGGCAGACTTGTACGATGCTACTGCACGAGGCCCGGTACTCGATACAGCTGAGTTTTATCAGGCTTGTGCTGATTGCCTCACGCCCGACGGCATCTTGACGGTGAATCTATTTGGCGATCATCCAAGTTATGCAAAAAATTTGAAAGCCTTGCGCTTTGTCTTCGGCTCGGTATTTTCATTACCTGAGGTTCATGATGGCAATGTCGTGGCGATCGCGCTGAAATCACGGACCAAATTAGATTTTCCGAGTTTGTATGAGCGCGCCAAGCAGATCAAAGAAAGCACCAAGTTACCCGCACAATCTTGGGTAGATGGTTTGAAAATTTCTAGTACTGCGTTGTAAACTTCGCCGTCAACTTTATAACTTGCATCAAACCAACCACCGAGCACACATGACAAAACCTGCCGACCACCATTTAAGCATGCAGCAAATATTTACCTGGCTGATGGAAGATGGCATCGTCAGCAAAGAAAACGCGAAAGTTGAGTTTAATAACGCACGCGCTATCCATAAAAATGGTCCTGCCGCGATGCATCCGCTTACGGCATTGGCGCAGGCAAAGCTTCATTCTGCAATTACACCGCATCATCTACTGAGCTTAGATTGGCTCACCGAATGGACGGCAAAGAAAGTTAATTTGCCGTTTTACCGGATTGATCCACTGAAGATCGATTTTGGCAAAGTTGCCGATGTCATGTCTTCAACCTATGCAACACGGTTTAATATTCTACCGGTAGAAACTACGGCAACCACTATCGTTGTCGCGACCACAGATCCGTTTCATACCGAATGGCTGGCTGAAATCGCCAGACTCACGCGCAAAGAAATTAAACTGGTCCTGGCTAATCCGCTAGAAATTTCACAATACATTTCTCAGTTTTTTTCTTTGGCAAAATCGATTAAAGATGCCAAGCGCGCCAGTAGCAAAGACGCGGCATTGCGAAATAATTTTGAACAGTTAGTTGAACTCGGCAAAGCCAACAAGCAACTCGACGCGAATGATCAACACATCATCAATATCGTTGATTGGCTCTGGCAGTTCGCTTTTGATCAGCGCGCCTCGGATATTCATCTGGAACCTAAACGCGATATCGCGACAATTCGTTTCCGCATTGATGGCGTGCTGCATCAGGTGTATCAGGTACCAGCTTCAGTCATGATCGCCATGACCGCCAGGATCAAATTATTGGGTCGCATGGATGTGATCGAAAAACGTCGCCCGCAAGATGGTCGTATCAAGACCCGCACCGCCGATGGACAAGAAGTTGAATTGCGCTTATCAACTCTACCAACTGCGTTCGGCGAAAAAGTAGTGATGCGTATTTTTGACCCGGAAGTCGTCGTCAAAACTTTGCCAGAACTCGGTTTTCCGGTGTCTGACGCCACCCGCTGGGATCATCTCACCAGCAAACCACACGGCATTATTTTAGTCACCGGCCCGACAGGATCAGGTAAAACGACGACCTTATACACCACCTTAAAAGCGCTAGCGACACCTGAAGTCAACGTATGTACGGTGGAAGACCCGATAGAAATGGTCGAGGCATCGTTTAACCAGATGCAAGTGCAACTCAACATCGACCTGACATTTGCCGACGGTGTCAGGGCACTCATGCGGCAAGATCCAGACATCATCATGGTCGGCGAGATCCGCGATCTGGCCACTGCCGAGATGGCGATACAGGCAGCACTCACCGGTCACTTGGTTTTATCCACCTTGCACACCAATGATGCGCCTTCTGCCATCATGCGGCTATTGGAATTGGGCGTACCATACTACCTGTTGGAAGCAACTATCATCGGCATTCTGGCACAACGTCTGGTTCGCACGTTGTGCGTCCATTGCAAATCGGCGGATGGGGAAATGCTCGATGAAGTTTGGAGTAGCCTGACTGAAGAATGGAATATCCCAAAACCAAAAACGATTTACCGCCCGGTAGGCTGTCCGGAATGTCGTCAAACCGGTTACAAGGGCCGCACCGGACTGTATGAATTGCTGACCGTGACTCAGCCCTTCAGTAAATTAATTACCAAAGAATCCGATATTCACGCTTTAAGAAAACAAAGTATCAAAGACGACATGAAACCCTTGCGTATTGCCGGCGCCTATAAGATTATTGAGGGAATGACTACCGCCGACGAAGTTTTTAAAGTGACTTCATCTTTAGTGTAGATATCTAGGGCGTATTGACATATGATTTGGGAGTGCGAATGAGTCTAAACGGGTGCAAGGCTAGGCGCAACACGCGCGGTAGTGCGAGCACTATAAGCGGGTTGCAACAACGCCATGCACCCGTTTAGGCCATTCCCTCCGGGTTCAAAGCAAAACGCACGATGGACTGCGTTGCACCTCTTGCTGAGGCCTCGGCCTC
>JANYFV010000174.1 GCA_025359635.1 Undibacterium sp.
AACTTAGCGACGGCTTTCACCCGATAATTGGCGTAGTTACCAACCAGATTTTCAACATATGCATTTTTTTCAGCATCCCATTTAGCATAATTGATCAAATAAGTCGCCTCTACTCCAGCTTTGAACTTACCGACACTGCCCCAATCCCAGCGGCTATCTGCATCGATATCAATACCAGAAATTTTAGTCTTATAAAGATTTGCATAGATTTGTCGAATAGTGGAGATGCCACCAATCGTAAAATCCAAACCTGTGGCCGTAGGATCGAGTTGTTTAGCTCTAGCTGCGAGATCTCTATCTTTCTGGCTAATTGGATTTCTCGATATTGCGCTAGGATCTTTGTCTTCGTTAGCAATAACCTGATTCACATCGAGTGTGGTAATTTCATTTCTGCGTTCAATATTGAAATAATCCAACGCGACATTGAAATTTTTACTAGGTTCCAGCACTAGACCAACAGTAAAGCTGCGTGCTTTTTCCGGTTTCAGATTTGGGTTGGAATCGACTGAGACTGCGGCACTAAAACTGCAGCCAGAATCGCGCGCATCTAGTGCTAATGCCTGATCAAGATCATTGCCATTGTTCAGAACGTTGTAGAGTCGATTCGCAGTTGCACAGCGTTTTGGGTCTTCAAGGCCGTTGTTAAATCCAGATACCGTGCCACCTGCACCCGCTTCGGCAACGTTGGGCGCTCTAAAGCCTTCAGCCACTGTGCCACGTATCTTTAATGCATTGTTGACGTTGTAATGGGCACCCAATTTTGGCACTAAGGATGCACCTACTCCGCTGACTTTGTCGAGACGAACTGCGCCATTTATTTCCAGATCAGTGATGACGGGCGCATTCATTTCTACGAATGCGGATGCCATGTTTTGCGTGCCACCTACCATGATAGGCGTAGACGCAACAATTTCTGCGTTTGTTTGATTTGCGCTGGTATGCATATTGAAATCCAAACGACGCACATCCATGCCAACCGCTATCGCTAACGGACCACCAGCGAGCTTCATTAACTCCCGGTTAGCCTTTGCATCAACAAAGATAGTTTTGGAATCACCGATAATTCCAGTCTCCGGGAACATACGGCTTAACAGTTCGGCAGAATTCTTCCCGCCAAATTTGTATTCTCCACTATTGATCGCATTAAGAAAATTTTCTGCATGTGGCCAATATCTGCCTTTTTGTTCGGAATTCGCACCCATCACGCCAAGTGCTGTATTGAAATCCCATGCGTTAAACGTACCATCAAGCCCAGCCATAACTCGATATTGGCTACTCTCGGTAACATTCTTAAATAGATTTTCGTCGTCAGCAAAGCGATAGCGTAGCGTGACATCAAAATCAAACGGATTGAATGCATTCCCTTGAGGCAGCTTTGGATCTTGATAGCTCTTAATGGTTTTATTCTTACTGTCGTACCAAGTGTAACTACTACCATTGCCTATGATATAGGGCGTACTAAAATAAGTTGTTTTGGTTGTCGAGTAAGTTGCTTCGGCGAATCCAGCAACATCTTTAGACAGGTTCATGCGACCAGCTGATAAAAAATTAACCCTGTCGGACGTAGGGCTAGTGCCTGCACGTCCCCATTGATCGAAGCGGCAAAGTCCACCGATGATATTTTCTGGTGCACAACCGGCTGCGGGCTGATTAATGTCATTTTCAAAATCAACAAAATTCCCTGGATAGGAATAGCTTGATTTCACACCATAGTTGGGGTTGACGTATTTTTTATACCATGGCGCCACGTCCTTAATAATATCGCGCTCTTTATATGGATCTCTGTGATATCCCTCTACGTGGGCATATACGTTGAAATTATCTTTTTCCAAATCGCCAAAGCCGACGGTCACAGATGCCTGTTTACTTTTATCGAGGGCTTTGTTTTTCAGTGATCTTTGGGCTGATGCATTTAATGCCACGCCAGTGAATTCTTTTTTGGTAATAATATTAATGACGCCAGCAATCGCATCAGAGCCGTAAATCGCCGAAGCCCCATCTTTCAAGATCTCTACGCGGTCTACTATATCCGCAGGAATTGAATCTACATTGGTAAACTGTTCCTGAGCACCATCGGCCAAAGCGAAGGGTGAAATCCGGCGCCCGTTAACTAAAATTAAAGTGGAGTTTTTTCCCAAATTTCTGAGCGAAATGCCAGAGCCACCACCGGCAAATGACAGACTTCCGCTCACATCACTTAAGGCCCCTGTACTTGCGGATATATTAGACAAAATTTCGGCAACAGTCGAGGCTCCAGACTGCAGAATTTCTTTGTGGTTGATGACTTGTACTGCCGAAGCCGTCTCAGAATTTATTCTCTTGATGTTTGAACCGGTAATCTCAATTCGCTGTACTTTCTCATCAGTTTTCTCAGTTGCTTGCTGAGCTTGTGTAGTCGTCATCGTGGCACCCGCTGCCAGCGCCAACGCCAGTCTGATAAATTTAACTGATTTTTTTTCTTGAAACATATTATGTGATTCCTAATAGTTAAATGCGAAATCTTCTACAAAGCTAGTCTAGCTCTTCGTATCGATACGCGTAGAGTAAAAAATATAAAAATGAATGGAAATATCCGTGAGTATTTATACTTGGAGTTCGTATATATTTACTGAATACCAATCGAAGTAATGCCAAGTTTAAATAGTGAACTTTTCCATTACTGACGGGAAAAATTGAAGCACAATTATCATTTTTAGTGACAATTGTTCAATTCAATTGGGTGTTGATTATGATACTTTTTTTGATGGATTTAGTCGAAGTGTTGTCGTCTAGCTACAAAAAATATGTTCATTTAGCAAGAACAATATTTTCTTTCGTAAAGATGGAAATGGATTTGGTTTATTGGGATAAGTAGTGGAAATTGCCGAATTTTTAGCGGTTGAAAAATTCAATTTTAATGCATCGTCTTTATGCAAATTGTGACTGAAATAAGGCGCATTCTATTCAACTCGTTCTATAAGCCATACAAGGAGTCCGTTTGGAAAACGAACTTTAGACGTTGGGAAGGAAAAATGACATTCCTTCGATATTTAGTCTTCCACCATCCAGAAAAAAACAGTAGTAAGCCGTTTCTCGCGCAACTCTTTACCGAAATAACCAGTCGCACAATGGACAAAATTGGCCTTGTACAAAATCATCCGGTTGAAGACATTTTCTACCCGCATGTCTTCGTACCAAGCCTCGGTCGGTAAGCCGCGTACTTTTAAGGCATCGACTAAATTGTTGTGTGGTGCGCCAACCATATTTCCGCCGATGGCACCGTTGGGATAACGCAGACGGCAAAAGCTGGTGCCTGAATCTGGTGCGGGGTTGGGTCTTAAATAGATAACACAGGCATAGCGGCAAAGCTTGCGGCTATCTGTATGTGGATGCGGTGTAGTTTCTTTTTCGCCGACCAATTGCGCGACATTGCAATCAAGTCGTAAGCCGCCTGCCGGTTGCTCCATCCATAATTTATCTTTGCCGATTAGCGACTTCACCAGCGTTTCTATCTTTGCTAATTCACTTTGATTTAATGCGCCGTGAAAACGCATACCCGGCCAGGATTCTGGCTGATAGGGCGCGCCGTATTCCCATTTTGAGTAATTGAAGCAACGTTCGGCAATTTCTTCAGCATTGGCAAGCACATCGTCGACAATCCAATAATTTTTTCCGTGCTCAAGTTTTTCGTAGGGTAGGGTTGGCGCGCCTTTGCCTATTGGCGGCAAAACAATATGTGGATCTGGGAGTGGGAACATAATTGGCGCAGGTAGAAGAGTTTTGCAAAATTGTGAGAGGGGCGCGCAATCAGCGCGGTGGAAGTATCGATGTTTTTCTGCTTTGTAGTCAACTGCGATGTGTAGTCTGTCTATGAAAAACAGCACTTCGCCACTTTATTGATCTGGTTTTGATGTGGATTGACTTTGTTGGCGAGGAAAGTGCAATTTTTCTACGCAGAAATAGTAGAATGAAAAAATTAGGGCCATGTCCGTCCTTCCCAATATTGCTGCACACTTGATGATGCTATGCGATCTGCGAATACATCTTTGTTAAGAATTTTCATTGTTCCCTTTCTGATTCTCATGCTAAGTCTGGCTGCGATGATTAGTTGGGTGTTATACCGTTCTGGTGAAAATGTGACGGATGCATTTGTGCAAAAAAACCTGGAGGCAATCAGTTATCGTATTCAAGGGGCAGTAGAGCGCCATCTTTCTAGTGCTCAGGTAATTTTGGATACTGTCGCGCCAGAAAGCATTGCTTCAGCGGATAAACAGTTTCGTATTCCTTTGGAATTGCCGCGTGACTTGTCGCAAATAGAATCGCGTTTATGGATAGCCACCGGCCTTTTTCCGACAATAAACGATCAGGCTTATTTTGCGGCAAAAGATGGCGGTTATGTCGGAATTAAACGCATGTTGTCAGACGCGTTAGTCGTGGTGAGATATACCAAACCTGGCGATATAGAAAGCAATGTGTATAGCATGGCTGGCCCGCAACAAAGAATCGCCTTGTTACATAGTGATCATTTCGATCCTAAGCAACGGCCTTGGTATATTAACGTTGTCGATAAGGGAAAGGCATCCTGGTCATCGGTATATATTGATTTCAATAATCAAATACCATTATTAACATTAAGCAAACCCGTGTTTAAACAGACTGATCTTGCTCAAGGTGAAAAGGGCGAATTAGTGGGTGTTGTTGCGACCGATCTATCGTTAAAGCAGCTCACTACATTCCTGCAGAAAATGCCACTTCCACCAAATGGCGTAGCTTTCATTGTGGAAAAATCCGACGAATTAGTAGCAACATCTTTAAGTGAAATACCCTACCTACGCGTCAATGAAACAACTTTGAAGAGACAAGTTGCATCAGAAAGTGTGACCCCTTTAATGCGCGTGGCCGCCAAATTCGTGCAACAGCATATGACGGAATTGTTCACTCTGGGCACACCGATTCTGCAGACAATTAAAGGTGAAGACCAGCAAACTTTGCAGCTGGCAGCTACCTTACTGAAGAATGATGCGGGCCTTGATTGGATAGCTGTGGTGGTGGTTCCGCGCGCGTCTTTACGTGTTGATGCTATTGATATTACGAAAAATAGTTTGATTATTTGTCTCGCCATTATTTTTGTGATGGGAGGCTTGGGTTATGCAATTTTACGTTGGACTATTGATGATATTGTTAAATTGGCCAAGGCCGCCAGCAGTATGGGAAGTGGCGAGCCATTTAAAGAAATCGATATTCATCGAGACGATGAAATAGGCACTTTGGCACATAGCCTGCAGGATATGGAAAAGCAATTAAGAGTCGATAGTTTGACTCAATTACTCAATCGAGACACCTTTATTTCGCATATCGATTTCAAACGGCGTCGGGCTACTGATAGGCAAGATCAACAATTTACCTTGTTGTATATAGACTTAGATCATTTTAAAGAAATCAATGATACGTTTGGACATGAAGCTGGCGACAAAGTGTTAGTTGAGTCTGCGACACGAATGTCCTCAACGATTCGTAAAGAAGATTCTGCTGCACGTTTTGGTGGTGATGAGTTTGTGATCTATCTGCATGGAGTTCAGGACATCGTATTCGTGAAACAACTCTGCGACAAGTTACATGAAAAATTGGAAACGCCAATAGACCTCGGGGACGGAAAGATTTGCCACATAGGCGCCTCGATCGGCATTGCGGTTCATCCAGTAGATGGCAATGATCTTGATAATCTTTTACGGATAGCCGATGAAAGAATGTTTGAAGACAAAAAACGCCGCAAGGCACAGGCAGAGGCACATTGAAGCTCGTCCCAAATGCTGAACTTTGCTTCGCTCCAAACTTCCAGTTCAGGCCATCCGTCTATTTTCTGAAGTTTGTTGATTGAACGATTTAGCTTAGTTTAAAAAAATCAGAGGGTGATTTGCCGAATGTTTTTTTAAACATCGCTGAAAATGCTGATTGACTGGCGTAACCGAGTTCTGCGGCTACGGCAGACAAGGGCAATCCGCTAGCGATTAATGGCGCGGCGCGGGCCAGGCGCATTTGCTGGCGCCATTGCCCGAAGCTCATGCCCAATTCTCGTTCGAATAGTCTTGAAAGTGTGCGTTCTGAGGCACCCACTTGCAGTGAGAAATCATGCAGTGTGAGATTGGATGCCGGATCGGCGAGTAAATTTTCACATAATGATTTCAACCGCTTGTCGCCGGGCATGGCAACACTCATAGGTAAGCTTTCGGCAATGGCAAGTTCGTCGAGCAAGCTTGCCACCAGATTATTTTCCCGCACACCAGCTTGATCCAGCGTCGTTAAACTGCGCACCAGTTCGCGCATTAATGCCGACACTTCCAGCACTACACAGTTATTGCCGGCAATCGGCGCAACGCGTTTATCAACATAGATGGCGCGCAATTGTGCCTTTTCTAGCGTACGCACTTCATGCACTATTCCGGCCGGTATCCAAATGGCACGCAATGGCGGCACAAACCATGTCTGCTGATTCGCCAGCACCTGCATCACGCCATCTAAGGCATACGTCACTTGCGCCCAAGGATGCTGATGCGCTTGCAATAATTCGTCTGCCTCCAGATCACGCGCCACCACCCGCACCGGCCGTTCTGGCGTAGGGAATAATCTGGCTGGGGGCGTGCCGGTATGTGTGAGTGGCTGAGCGGGCATATGGGATTATGGCAATAGGATGGCGTTTTTGCGACAATAAATGTCATTTTATCTTAAAACCGACGCTGACCTTTTACGTACACTGGTGCTATCGATTATTCAATGAGTGTGTGAAATGACAAATGCCAACATAAAAACAGATTTAAAACAGGATGCACTGGTGATCACTCTTGTCGGTGTCGCACACGGTGTATCGCATTTTTTTCATATGATCCTGGCGCCTTTATTTCCCTGGCTAAAGGATGCTTTTACGCTTTCTTACGCCGAGCTGGGCTTGCTGATGAGCGTGTTTTTTATTGTCTCCGGGATTGGGCAGGCTTTGGCTGGATTTGTGGTCGATAAAGTGGGCGCGCGCGCCGTATTGTTTTTCGGCATTAGCTGTCTTGCGGCGTCGGCTTTTGCTCTCTCTGCTGCGCAAAACTACAGCATGTTGCTTGCTGGGTCGATGTTGGCGGGCTTGGGAAATAGCGTGTTTCATCCGTCCGATTTTACTATTTTGAATAAACGCGTTTCCACTGCGCGCCTCGGCTACGCATTTTCGATTCATGGTATTAGCGGTAACCTAGGCTGGGCCGCAGCGCCGGTATTTTTAGTCACATTGGCGGGCTTGTTTGACTGGCGCACCGCCTTGTTTGCAGCTGCTTTCTTGCCTCTGATAGTTTTGGCGATTTTGGTGACGTATCGCGATGTTTTGCAAATTGAAAAAATTGAGCATCCGGTAGTGATTGGGCAAACACATACAGAACAAGTCAGTGCCGGGACATTGGATTTTATGCGGCTGCCGGCAGTCTGGATGTGCTTTGGTTTTTTCTTCATGATTGCCATGGCGTTGGGCGGGATACAGAGCTTTTCTTCGGCAGGGTTACGTGATTTATATGGCATGTCGCTAGCTTGGGCCACATCTGCGTATACCGCTTACATGTTGGCGTCTGCCGCAGGCATGCTTTGGGGTGGCTACATCGCGTCGAAAACAACGCAACATGATCGCACTATTACAATTGCATTTTCAGTTGCGGGTGCCTTGTCGCTATTGCTGGCGACCGGATGGTCAAACGCTGTGATGGCGCTGATCTTGATGGGCGCGATAGGTTTTGGTTCCGGTGTGGCTGGTCCGTCACGCGATCTGCTGATCCGCGCAGCAGCTCCTAAAAATGCTACTGGCCGTGTATATGGCGTGGTGTATTCCGGCCTTGATATTGGCTTGGCCTTTTCGCCCTTGTTATTCGGGGCGGTGATGGATGCGCATCACCCAGCCTGGGTGTTTGTTTGTATTGGTGTGTTCCAGGTGTTGGCGATTTTTACGGCTGTCAATGTAGGATTAAATACGCGCGCCAGGGCATTGGCAGTGTGAATTCTTTGCATGTCTTTTATGGACACGATTTGTTTTAAATTTCTCTAAGGATAAGCATGACATTTTCTACCTGCGATATCTGCGATACCAACGAAGATAAACTAATCTCCGGTGACTTATCTGTATTCCCTCCTATCTTCATGCGCTTCGGCCTTCAGCATCAATTCTGCGGCCCCGCCACCACGCTTAAGGTGTTTGAAGACAATGGAATAGTGCGTACTGTGCTAGAAACCCCGGGCAAGGGTCATGTGCTGGTGATCGATGGCGGTGGTAGTTTTCGCTGTGCTCTGGTCGGCGGCAATCTGGCCAAATTAGCAGAGACTAACGGATGGGCGGGTATCGTGGTTCACGGTTGTATTCGTGACGTAGAAGAAATTAGTCTCTGCAACATCGGCGTTCGTGCATTGGCAGTTATGCCTTTGCGTAGCGTCAAAAAAGGCGGTGGCGAGCGTGACCTGCGTATTATGATCGCCGGCATACAAATCAATCCGGGTGACTGGATTTATGCGGACATGGATGGTGTGCTGGTAGCAAAACAATCTTTGGCTTAGTGGATTCAAGCGAGCTCCAATCAAGTTAGCAATAAACGATATTTGTATTAGAATTGCTGTTGGTATTTGATTTCAAAAATTTTCTCCCGACAACACAAATACGTGTTGCCTTACCTCATGTTTTACACGGCGTTAAACATAGTCAAACATCGTTTTCCCGCAGCAATACTCAAAGAAGGAGCAAGGAATGATTACACTGAACATCAATGGTCGCGATATGCAAGTCGATGCTGATCCGTCTACGCCTATTTTGTGGGCGCTGCGCGATAACTTGAATATGACAGGTACCAAATTTGGCTGTGGCGCGGCTTTGTGCGGCGCCTGTACTGTGCATCTGAATGGCGCTGCGGTACGTTCGTGCGTGACGCCAATTGCCGCCGCGGCAGGGCAAAAAATCACCACGATAGAGGCGATGGAGCTTGACGTGGTTGGTAAGGCCTTGCAGGATGCCTGGGTACGTCACGATGTACCGCAATGTGGTTATTGTCAGAGCGGGCAGGTGATGAGCGCAGCGGTTTTGTTACGTACCAATAAACACCCGACCGATACGGATATTGATGGCGCCATGAATGGCAATATTTGCCGTTGCGGCACTTATCAACGTATACGCGCGGCGATCAAAGACGCCGCTAAAACTTTGGCCTGAGGAGAATACCATGCGGACAGAATGGATAAATCAGCAGGCTATGCTTCGGCCTATGCAGGGCGCTGGCAGCGGCATTGGCACGGGCACTGGCAGCATCTCACGTCGTAGTTTTATGAAAGTGGGCGCTGTTGTCGGCGGTGGCCTGGTCTTGGGTTTCTTTATGCCAGGCGCCAATAAATTCGCACGTGCTGCCGATGCCAAACCCGTGTATGCGCCGAATGCGTTTTTACGCATTGCACCAGATAACACCGTGACGGTGGCAGTCAACCGGCTGGAATTTGGCCAGGGCGTGCAGACCAGCTTGCCCATGTTAATCGCTGAAGAACTTGATGCCGATTGGGCACAGATGCGCGGTGAGCTTGCACCTGCCGCTGAAGTTTTTAATGATCCGGCATTTGGGATGCAAATGACAGGTGGTTCTGGCTCTATCAATCACTCGTTCATGCAATACCGTGAAATAGGTGCCAAAGCGCGCGTGATGTTGATTGCCGCCGCGGCAGAACAATGGAAAGTCAAGCCCGAACAGTGTAAGACCAATAAGGGTATGGTCACGGGTCCTGCAGGGCAAATGGCAAGCTACGGCTCACTAGCTGATAGTGCGATGAAGCATCCGGTGCCTGATACCGTGGTACTGAAAGACGCGAAGAATTTCCGCTTTATTGGCAAGCCAATGAAACGTCTGGATGCGCGCGATAAATCCAACGGCAAGCAACAATTCGGTATCGATTTTAGCCTGCCAAATATGGTGGTAGCCGTGGTGGTACATCCGCCAGTATTCGGTGCAAAAATTGCCCGCTTAGATGCCAGTCGAGCGAAAGCAATTAAAGGTGTGCTGGATGTGTTTGAAGTACCACTCGACCGCGGTGCCCGTGGGGTTGCGGTAATCGCCAGTGGCTATTGGCCAGCCAAGCAGGGACGGGATGCGCTGCTGGTCGAATGGGATAGCGGCGCGGTCGAAAAAGTCAGTACGGTAAAACAAATGGCTGAATTTAAAGCGCTGGCAAAAACGCCAGGTTTGCCGGTAAAGAAAGCCGATACCAGTCAACTAGCTGGCGCAGCGCACAAGATTTCGGCTGTGTATGAATTCCCGTATCTGGCACATGCTCCGATGGAGCCACTCAATTGTGTCATCGATCTTAAAACGGATAGTTGTACGATGTGGGTTGGCTCGCAGTTTCAAACTTTTGATCATGGCGCAATTGCCGCCACCGCTGGTTTGAAGCCAGAAAACGTCGTGCTCAATACCATGATGGCGGGCGGTGGTTTTGGCCGCCGTGCCGTGCCTTCCTCCGACTATATTGTGGAGGCAGTGAATGTCGCCAAGGCCTATAAAGCATCCGGAAAAACTGGGCCGCTCAAAGTAATCTGGAGCCGTGAAGACGATATCAAAGGTGGCTACTATCGCCCTTCACATGTGCATAGTGCAGAGCTGGGTCTGGATGCTAAAGGTAAGATCATTGCCTGGAATCATGTCATCGTAGGGCAATCAATAATAAGTGGTACGCCCTTGGAATCCTTCATGGTCAAGGATGGTGTCGATGAAACTATGGTTGAGGGTATGGGCGAGCCATATGAGGTGCCGCTTAATCTCACTGTACACAACGCTAAAGCAAATGTTCCTGTGCTCTGGTGGCGCTCGGTCGGCTCTACTCATACCGCATTTGTGATGGAGACCTTGATTGACGAGGCTGCGCATTTGGCCAAGCAAGACCCGGTAGCGTACCGTAAACAGCTGATCGGCGAGAAGCATACGCGCAACCTGGCGGCATTGGAGTTGGCGGTTGCCAAGTCGGGCTATGGCAAAAAAGCCTTGCCAAAAGGCTGGGCCTGGGGCGTGGCAATGCACGAATCCTTCAATACGGTCGTCGCCTATGTGGTGCAGGCTTCGATAGAAAAAGGTGTGCCGAAATTACACAAGGTCACCGCCGGCGTGCATTGCAATCTAGCTGTCAATCCGTTGACGATAGAAGCACAAGTGCAGGGCGCAGCTTTAATGGCGTTGGGCACGACTTTGCCAGGCGCGGCGATCACGTTAAAAGATGGGCTGGTAGAGCAACAAAATTTTAGTGATTACACGGTAGCGCGTATTGCTGATATGCCACAGATCGACGTGCATGTGGTGCCATCCGCAGAGGCACCAACTGGCATGGGTGAGCCTGGTTTGCCGCCACTAGCTCCTGCCTTTGCCAATGCCATTTTTAAATTGACTGGCAAGCGCCTGCGTAAATTGCCATTTGATCTGGCTAATGCATGAAGTAAAAAGTTGTTAATGCAAAAAAGCCGCGATAATTCGCGGCTTTTTTACCAATTAAGGAAGTTCTGATTTATTCGGTTTTGTCATCCTCGCGAACGCGGGGATCCAGTTTTCAAATTATTCGCGAAGCGACATTGTGGTCGTGCTTCGTACGAAATAGCTTGAATACTGGATCCACGACAAAAGCATTCGAGGATGACGATTAATATCCACGTTTCCTTAAGCAAAGTCGGTCACCGCTACCAATGTTAATCTCGTTGCCACCTGGAATCGAATGAAAATGAAGTCCTTATTTCTAATACTGAATTTATCGATGGCGCTTGGTATCGCACCTGCGTTTGGCGGTGATGTTTCGTCTCTGACTTCAAGCACTTGTCATGAGGCGACGCGCGCTCAGGAGACCGGTTTTGATGCAATGCAATTATGCGCAGTGCTTAAGGACTTTACAAATGGAAAAACCAATTTTCATAGCCTAATCATCGAACGTCAAGGCGTAGTAGTTGCAGAATTGTATAAACGAGGCAAGGACGAAACGATTTACTCTTTGTTTGGCAGAGAGACTGGCTTTGATGCAACAACGCGGCATGACGTACGTTCCATCAGTAAGTCGGTCATCAGTTTATTGTGGGGCATTGCACAGGCGCAGAATATCA
>JANYFV010000599.1 GCA_025359635.1 Undibacterium sp.
CGCGCCGACTGGAAGGGTGACCGCTGGGTGCTGAACGGTACCAAGATGTGGATCACCAATGGCCCGGATGCCGACACGCTGGTGGTGTACGCCAAGAATGATCTGGAAGCGGGCCCGCGCGGCATGACGGCTTTCCTGATCGAAAAAGGATTCAAGGGATTTTCCATTGCGCAAAAGCTCGATAAGCTCGGCATGCGCGGTTCGCATACCGGTGAGCTAGTGTTCCAGGATTGCGAAGTACCGGCCGAAAACGTGCTCGGTGGCCTCGGCAAGGGCGTCAATGTCTTGATGTCTGGCCTCGATTTTGAGCGCACGGTGTTGTCCGGCGGCCCGCTCGGTATTATGCAAGCCTGTATGGATGTGGTCGTGCCTTACATCCACGATCGCAAACAATTCGGTCAGCCTATCGGTGAGTTCCAGTTAATGCAGGGTAAGTTGGCGGATATGTATTCCACCATGATGGCCTGCAAAGCCTATGTGTATGCAGTCGGCCAGGCCTGCGACCGCGCCAAGAACCCGGAAGCGATACGTGCGATCCGTAAAGACGCCGCTGGGGCGATTTTGTATTCGGCCGAAAAAGCCACCTGGATGGCAGGCGAGGCGATTCAGGCGCTGGGCGGTAATGGTTATATCAACGAGTATCCGGTCGGCCGCCTGTGGCGCGATGCCAAGTTGTATGAGATTGGTGCCGGTACTAGTGAAATCCGCCGTATGTTGATCGGACGTGAATTGTTTGCTGAGACAAAGTAAATTAAATCTGCTTGAAAGCTCCTTCCCCCGGGCAGGGGGAAGGTTGGGATGGGGGGCGAGCGGTCAAAAAATGGATATGCTTGATCGAATATCTTACGCCCTCCCTAGCCCTCCCCCTTGAATGGGGAGGGAATTTAAACATCAGGACCTGCATGCACCCCTTACATATCCAAACACCGCTGCTAGAACATCGCACGCTGTCAGCCAGTCTGAATAAACAGGTCTGGCTGAAGATGGAAAGCAGCCAGCCCTCAGGCTCTTTCAAGCTGCGCGGCATTGGTTTGATGTGCCAGCGCGCGGTGGCGCGTGGGGCGACGCATTTGGTTTGCCCCTCCGGCGGGAATGCCGGGTTTGCCGCTGCGGTAGCCGGCGCGGCCTTGGGCGTGGCGACAACTATCCTGGTGCCAAGCACTACGCACGAAACGGTCCGGCAAGCGATACGTGCGATCGGTGCCAAAGTGATTGTGCAGGGCGATGTCTGGGACGAAACGAACCAAGTCGCTTTGGCCTTATGCGGTCAAGCCGGTACGGTATACATTCCACCATTTGATCATCCGGATATCTGGGATGGTAATGCCACGCTGATTGATGAAGTCGCCAAGCTAGATTTCGACGTAGTGATCTGTTCGGTCGGTGGCGGTGGCCTTTTGAGCGGCATAGTGCAAGGTCTACAACGCAATCATCTGGCGCATATCCCGGTGCTTGCTGTTGAAACCGAAGGTGCCGCCTCTTTGCAGGCGGCCATACAAGCCGGTGAGGTAGTCACGTTGCCGGCCATCACTTCAATTGCCACTACGCTGGGCGCCAGACGCGTGGCGCAACAGGCACTCGATTGCACGCGGCAACATGCGGTCAGCAGCGTAGTCGTGTCAGATGCGCAAGCCGTTGACGCTTGTTTGCGTTTTGCCGACGAGATGCGCACTCTGGTCGAGCCGGCCTGTGGTGCTGCCCTCGCGGTGGCGTATCAAAATTTGCCACAACTGGCAAAGTTTACCCGGCCATTGATCGTGATTTGCGGTGGTATAGGGGTGGATCTGGTTAAACTAGAGGCTTGGAAAAACCAGTTTAATTTAGCTGGAACGAAACAGGCAATCTCCGCCTGAAGCCCCTGCCCATTCTACTCAACTGCCATGACCCAAGTCGCCTTCCCCAAATTACTCTCGTCGCAGATTGCATTTGATATCGCGCGCACGATACTCGATGGCTTTGATAAGCATTACCGTCTGTTTCGCGCCAGCACTCAGGGCGCTAAAGAACATTTTGAAACGGGCAATTGGAAAGCTGCGCAAATTGCTGCGCGCGAACGTATCGGTTTTTACGATGCCCGCGTCAAAGAATGCGTGCAGAGCATGGAAGACGAATACGAGGAAGAAGATCTCACTGACGAAGTCTGGCGCGAGGTGAAGCTGCACTATATGGGCTTGCTCATCGATCATATGCGCCCAGAATTGGCCGAGACATTTTTCAATACCGTCTGCACCAAGCTTTTGCACCGCACCTACTTTCATAACGACTTCATTTTCTTGCGTCCGGCAACCGCGACTGAGTATTTAGAAAGTGGCGACACCCCGCCGACATATCGCGTATATTACCCCGCCACTGATGGGCTCAATTACACGCTGAAGCGTATCGTCACGAATTTTCAACTCAAGGCCAAATTTTCTGATTTAAATCGTGACATCGCCTTGGTCGAAGAGCGTCTGCGTGAGAATTTTGGCGTCGATCGCTTAGAGCCTAACCATCAGATACAAGTCTTGGCCAGCCTGTTTTATCGGAATAAATCTGCCTACATTATCGGCAAAGGTATCAACGGAAATAAAGAGTACCCTTTTGTCGTGCCACTCACGCATAACCGCAAGGGCGAATTGGTGCTCGATACGGTCTTGTTTGAAACTATGCAAATTACCGTGCTGTTTTCGTTCACGCGAGCGTATTTTATGGTCGATATGGAGGTGCCGTCGGCGTATGTGCAATTCATTCGTAGCATTTTGCCAAAAAAACCGCGCAGCGAAATTTACACCATGCTGGGTTTGCAAAAACATGGCAAGAACTTGTTTTACCGCGACTTCTTGCACCACCTCAAATATTCGTCCGACATCATAGAAGCGGCACCGGGTATTCGTGGACTGGTGATGCTGGTCTTTGCCTTACCGTCGTTTCCCTACGTGTTTAAACTGATCAAGGATTTTTTTCCGGCACCCAAAGAAACCACCAAGGCACTGATCAAAGAAAAATATTTGCTGGTGAAAAATCACGACCGTGTAGGCCGTATGGCTGATACCTTGGAATACTCCGATGTCAGTTTTCCGCGCGCGCGATTTTCAGAAGACTTGCTGACAGAAATCAAAAAATTTGCCCCTTCGCTGTTAGAAATCAACGCTGATGAAGTTGTCTTCAAACATCTGTATATAGAACGCCGCATGACGCCGTTAAATATCTGGCTCACTGAAGCCGAAAAACGCGGTGATGATGCAGCAATCGAACATGGTTTGCTGGAATACGGCAATGCGATTAAAGACCTGGTCGGTGCGAATATTTTCCCTGGCGATATGCTGTACAAAAATTTTGGCGTGACCCGTGTCGGCCGTGTGGTGTTTTACGATTACGATGAAATCGAATACATCACCGACTGCAAGTTCCGCACTATCCCATTGCCGCGCAACGAAGAAGATGAAATGTCGGCCGAGCCCTGGTATCCGATCGCCAAAAATGATGTATTTCCCGAACAATTCGGCACCTTTTTACTGGGTAATGCCAAGGTAAGAAAATACTTCATGTTGCACCATGCCGATCTGCTCACCGCCGAATATTGGCAGGGGCGCAAGCAGAGAATTTTGGATGGCAAAGTCGATGACGTATTTCCATATTCGCAGGAAATCCGTTTTTGCAATCAAATAAAAACACCTGTTCCTTTGACCGGAAGAGAACTGTAATACCAAATAAATTGAAATTGTTTAGCTACCCTCACATAACATTATCTGGAGAATAAAATGAATGATCCTATCGTCATCGTTGGCGCTGCCCGCACCCCTATGGGCGCATTTCAAAGTGATTTCGCTTCGCTCACGGCGAGTCAGCTCGGTGCCGTGGCAATCAAGGCCGCGGTAGAACGCGCCGGTGTCAATCCAGCGCTAATTGAAGAAGTTTTGTTCGGCAATTGCCTGATGGCCGGCCAAGGCCAGGCACCTGCGCGCCAAGCTTTGCTGGCTGCCGGTTTGCCGGTATCGGTTGGCGCAG
>JANYFV010000600.1 GCA_025359635.1 Undibacterium sp.
CAAATTCGGGAACCACAATACGGAAAAGCCTTCGATTATATGAAAGAATCGCCCCGACTGTCAACCAGCCGGGGCGAGTGGTGGTGTATCAGTTTGACTTGTTACAAATTTGAAATAGCAAAATGACAAACACAAAACCCGCCGAAGCGGGTTTTATGGGCAGTCTTTCATGTCGAGCATTAAATCGGCGTGTTCTTCCAGCGAATCTCTAATTCCGTGACCAAGGGTAACAAGAAATAGTTGTGCCCCCTCGCGTCTGGCAAATTTCATCACGGGTACGAAGTCGCTATCGCCAGTGACAAGCACCATTACCGAAGCAATTTTCTTGAGCACCAAAGAGGCTACATCCAGTCCAATTCGCATGTCCACGCCTTTTTGACTAATGACCGGCTGCATGTCGTCTTTGGTTATATCTAGCGACGTAACTTTTTCGCGTAGTCGATGGCTCTTAACTTGCCAACCACGAAAGACCGTTTCTCCGAGCCTTGTGGCAAAGAACGGATAACGAGTTACCGCCTGAATGAGTTTGCCGTTTCTCACGGCGACTTCCGTCGTGCCAAAATTAATCTTGTCGGTGCAAAGCGGCACCTCCCTCGTTTCGGTGAAGGGTAATGCGTCGTAATAGTAGATACGATGCAACGCCATTGCCGCCAATGCGGGATGCGTTTGCAATTTATCGGCGAACTCGCGAATTTGTTCTGGGGTAGTAGGAACCTTTGCGGTCCCTAGCTTACGCTTGAGAAAACCACCATCAATTAAGATTGCGTATGCGGTCATAGAATGAGAAAGGCCACCAGACACGCGGGGCTCTTAACCCACTTGGATCGTGCGCGAATGGCAGCCGTTTTTTATCAGATCGCATTGTATCAGAATGGCGCTTTCATACATAGTTCCGTTCATCGGATATTCAATGGCCCTAATCGGCTAGTTTTGCTATCTCGTCCAGCGTCCAAACGTGGTTTGCAATGCCCGCTTCCATTGCTGGCGTGATGCGCAGTGTTTTGTGAATGCGCCCGAAGTTGTAGTACATGAAGTGGAGCGCTACTGCGCACTCTAGGTTGTACATTTTCTTGCTGAACCCATTTGTGAGGCGCGTGAACCGGCGCATACCCATGCGCATAGTTAGATTCTGACGCTCGACATAGCTTGTCGATACTTCGTTTACATCCGGGTCTCCTTTGATGCGGCGTTTAGCTGCGCTGACGAAGTTAGCAGGGCTATAGCGGCGTTCTGCGCCAGCTAGTGCGCCCGGTGCGGTGTAGGTTTTTACCAGCATTGCGAAATCCACGTTACTACCAAAGCCCAATTCAACAGCGTTGATGTACGGGCCATATCCATCGGTGGAAAGTTGAATGCGACCAGCCAAGCGGCCTGACAGATCGGCCATGAATTCGTTTGTGCATTCCGCATTGCGTTGACCGACCAAGTATGAAACGCAGAGTTTTGTATCTGCGCAAATCGCGGTATAGGTATAGCAATCACCAATGCCGAGTTGTCCCTTTTTCTCTTGCGGTACGTTCTTTTCCTTCATCTGGCAGAACGACCAAATTTCATCGCATTGGACAAGCTTGCAGGGCAGATTGCGCAGCGCTTGAGTTTGATAAATGCCGCAGGCTGTACCGGTATCAATAAGCAACTTAGTAACCGTGTTAATTGAAACGTCGCAGAGCCGCGAAGTCGCGCGCATACTGTTCCCCTCAACGAGGCAGTGCAGGATTTTGGCGCGGTCTTGAACTGACAAACGATTCATAATGATTTATTATGCTTGAGCAAAGCAAGGTTGTCAAGCGAAATATAATAAATTTATCATATAACAGAATCCACTATTTCGATTAACCATAATAATATTGTTATATATGGCCTATCTCTTGTATGATCATATTGATGCGGCAGGGCGAAATGTCTTCAAAATATGGTTTGGCTCGCAAGAAAAGACGGATCGAGCCAAGATCAATATGAAATTGGATTTGCTTCAAACGGTTGGCACGGAGTTGCCGCCCAAATTGCTTTCGCACAGCGGCTCCCCACATATTCTTAAGTTGCGCTTGATCGGGAAAGGCAAGATTCAATTGCGGCCAATGCTTTGCAAAGGCCCCGTCAACAACGACCAGGAATTTACCTTGTTAAGGGGCGCTATCGAGAAAGGCTTCAAACTTCAACCGCCAGATGCCGATGATGACGCCGAAAAAATCCGTCAAGAAGTAAAACTGAACCCTGTTACTAGGAGATGCATTCATGAAAGAACTACGTGATCGACTCCGCGAAGAGTTCCAAGACAAAGACTATGCAGATACTTATATTGATGAATTTCTCAACGCCTCTATTGCTACGCAAATAAAAGTTTTGCGAGAACAGCGCGGACTGACACAGGGGCAACTAGCGCAATTGGCAGAAATGAAGCAAGAGCGCATTTGTGTTTTAGAAAACGTGAATTACGATTCGTGGAGCCTCAAAACGCTTAAGAGATTGGCGTCTGCATTTGATGTCACCTTAAAGGTGAGTTTTGAAACCTTTGGAACACGAATTGATGACATAAGGCGATTCTCTCGTGGCTCGTTACAGCGAGAATCGCGAACGAGCGATTTGGCGAAATTAGCCACTCCCCAAGAAGAGGGTATTTTGGGTTTTGCTATGAAGGCAAATAAAACCGTCAATCAGCCTAGAAAAGCGCAGAGCGCCTTGGAAAATCAATTTGGTGATGAAATGCCATTGGCTCATTTTTACCAACAACAAAAAATTAGCGCTTCATCTGCTTCGGAAGCCGCTTTGAGGGTGTCGACATGAAACTACTTTCGGTAACGCTCGCCCGCGCCATTTGGCTCTTTCAGGTTGCGGATTTGAATCCGCAAGGAAAATCCGTCAATGCTGATCTTATTGAAAGGCTGTCTCAACGATATTCTTTTGAAAAAGTGCCGAATGCTGAAGAACTATATGAGGCGAGAGAACAGAAGAAAGGTATAAATTTTGTTCGTGGTACTTTCGATGCCCCCTCAGGCATTTCAATTGAAGTTAGTCTGAAAATTTTTACTGACGGGATAATGGCGGACACGAAAGTATCTACGCAGGATTCAGACGCCTTTTTGCAAGACGTTCTGGGTTGGTGGCATTCCGATTTGGGGCTTCTAAATTACAAAGAAATTGCCATTAAGAAAATTTACCTTAACGAATTGCATTTCAGCTCGGAACATTCCCTCTCCCTAATAAATCCCAAGCTCAAGAAATTTATTGAGTTTCTCGCGAAAAAGAAAACCAGCCCTGTAGGTGGAGAAATATACGACTTGGGCGCAATAGGATTTTGGGTTGACCCCGAAGACAACAATCAACAGCGGGCTTTTAGAATTGAGAGGGTAGAAAAAATACCATTCTCGGAAAATAGGTATTTTTCATCCGCGCCGCTTGAGACAAATGACCACTTGGAGCTGGTGGCTCTCTTTGAATCCTATCTTGCTTAGATAGTTTTATTCCATCGCTTCGCGGCTGCTTTCCGCGCAATCTCTGCCCGCTCTTGGGCGCTTAGTTTGTTTGCGCGGGCGTCGCCACCCTTAATCCCGCCAAGCTTGCCCGCCTTAGCGCGTCCGGAGAGTTCCGGCACGGGCTTTACTTCGGTTTCTCCTGTCGCTTGATCGACAAGAAATTTAGCTAACTGATTTAAGTCTTTTTTCGGCATGAGGCGAGGTTAGCACTTTGCGTTCCTCGCCTCAACCGACGTTACATTCAAACTGAGACACTACCCGACGTTTGGTGGTGGCGCGTTTAGGGCGCATTTTGTGAACAAGCGTCAGGATGAAATGCCGAACCTTGCGCTCGTCACTGTGCCGCACGCGGAATAAATCAATCGGTCAATGCTTGATTTTCAACAGAATTACCTGAG
>JANYFV010000034.1 GCA_025359635.1 Undibacterium sp.
CCACCACGATTCCGCCTATACCCAAAGACACAGTAATCGCATCAAAAGTCGGGATGCTATACAGCGCGATGAGGACCATAAACAACGCAGAAAATAAAGGCCAGAGTACATATGAAATTGCCGTGTACACACCAGCGCTTAATTGTTTGCGGTAATGCCAGGCGCAGGCAAAACCTGCCAGGCTCATGTAGAAGCAAATCTGAAAACCGATGGCCAGGATCGAGCTATCTAAAATCGATTTGACCGATGGCATGTAGGATGAACTAAATAGCAGGACTATACCCAAAAACCAGATCATCAGCGTCGCCATCCATGGGGTTTGCCATTCTGGATGAATCGCCGCATAACGCGGATGCAACATGTCGTCGCGTGACATGGCAAACACGCTGCGGCTAAATTGCAGGATCTGCGTTTCGATAGTCCCTATCGTGCTCAAGATGGTGGACAGTACAGCAAAATAATTCCACGGTGCGGGGAAAAGTTTATTCGCAATCGCGTACAACACATTGGTATTGGCAGTCGCAATTTCATCATCGCTCAAGACGATCAGCACTACGATCATCATGATGATAAAAAATAAAATCAAATTAAGCATGGCCCAAAATGCGCCTTTGCTGGCCGGGTGATGCGCGCCGTCTTCGCCATTTTTCGTCTCTTCACCGAGGTTCATGGTGACATCCCAACCCCAGTAAAAAAAGATCGCCGTCAATGCCCCCGTCGCAAATAACTGAGGGGTAAATGAAAAAGGTGAAAACCAGATGAACGAAGGCGGGTGAGCAGGCTTGCCACCATATTGAATAAACGCGCCGATGATCAGAGCAAAAATCACAATGGTCTCAATCGCCGTCAGCACCAGTTGCGTATAGCTTGCGTGCTTGATGCCTTTGGTCACAACAATGGTGATCAAGGTGAGCCAGATGCCTGCCGTCAATGTGACCCAATTGGTGTTTTCCACCAAGTTAGGTGCGATCAATACCAGGGTCGAGGTCGCGGCGGGGATAGTCGCCGACACCATAAAAAATATCGAGGCAACCAGCAAGCCCCAACCCGCGAAAAAGCCCCACTTCTCGCCAAACACATGACCGACCCAGGCATACGCCGCTCCCGCATGCGGGCTGATCTTATTCAGATGCACGAAGGCCAGCATAATGCCAAACATGACCAAGCCACAGTACAGGATGCTGCCAACAGAAAGCACCCCTACCGAGGCAACAATCGCCGCCGTGGTCACCGCCACGCTAAAGGCCGGCGCAGTACCCGCAACCCCCATCACGGCGGATTCAAAAGTATTTAGGGAATTACCTGCCAAGCCTTTATTTGACGGCATTGCCTGATCTAATTGTTTCTGTTCTGACATAGTGTGATTTGAAAAAGTGTGTTTGATAAAAGTTGCGTCATCGCGCAGACAGCAAATCGAAGTATTCCTCAATCGAAGCATGACCGCAAGCTACCTGCGATGAAAAAACCAGCACATCGCTTATTACACTAGAATGCAGGGCTTGCGCTGATGCAAGCGAATTGTTGCAAATTTTCCTCTCATGAATCAAACCCACTTACCGCACGCAGTATCGCGCTTGCGCTCATCCCGACTGGAGCGCAGTACCCGGCCGTTTTTGGCGCGTGGCGGACCGCATGGCGAGCGCTGCGCAGCTTGTCGTTTGATCCTGAGCCATTGCCTGTGCCCCTTGCGGCCTGTGGTGCCGACGCGCGCCGGGGTTTGCCTGATTATGGCGGAGCATGAGACGCTAAAACCGAGTAACACCGGTTGGCTGATTGCTGATGTGTTGCCCGATACGATGGCGTTTGGCTGGGCGCGTACCACGGTTGACCCCGCGCTAATAAAGCTGCTGGCAGATCCGCAGTGGCAAGCGTATCTGGTATTCCCCGGTGAATTTGTCGCGCCGGAACGGGTGATCACCCAGTTGCTACCAGCAATGCTGCCAGATACTCATCCCGATTCGCAAAGCAAGCGGCCGCTGTTTATTTTGCTAGACGCCACCTGGCAAGAGGCGCGCAAAATATTTAGAAAAAGCCCTTACTTGAATTATTTGCCGGTGTTGAGCCTAACGCCTGAACAGCTATCGCGCTATCGCTTGCGGCGCGCGCAAAAAGAAGATCATTTGTGTACTGTTGAAATAGCGGCTTTGTGCCTGAGTCTGGCCGGAGAAACCTTAGCCGCGCAAACTTTAGAAGCGTATCTGGATGTATTTACCGAGCACTATTTACGCGCCAAACAGCAGCAAAAACTGGACTTGGACGATGCCGTTCACCAGCGCTTGCGCGCATTAGCTACGCCATCATAAACTTCCGTTACGCCTGGCGATCACCATGCCGGCATCAAAAAGTCTGCATGGCAACGCATTTAATTTTTAAATGTGTGAGAAAAGCTACAATCATTTTCTGCCATTGCTTTCCGCATATAATGTTTTTTGCCTCTGCGGCAATACCAAATCGCCCGGGCTAAAATCAACAGACGATCAATAATAAATGCGCTCGCGTCACCATCCTTAGTGCATTCAATGGAGAATCAAAAAATGCTTCAATTACGTCCCCTCAGTGCCGCACTGCTAGCGTTTGGCTTACTGACCAACATTGCCTTTGCAGAAGATACAGCGGGCAAAGCACCAGCTAGCATACCCACTGTAAAGCAAGACCAGCCGTTAACCGAACTGCCATATCACCCCAGTCTCGATTTGAGTTCCATGGATACCAGTGTTGATCCTTGCGAGGATTTTTATACCTATAGTTGTGGTGGCTGGAAGGCGGCGAACCCTATTCCATCGGATCGTTCAAACTGGAGCGTGTATTCCAAATTGGCTCAGGACAATCAACAATATCTGTGGGGAATATTAGCGGGACTGGCTAAAAATACCGAAGGCCGCAATACATCTCAGCAAAAAATTGGCGACTATTTTGCCTCTTGCATGGATGAAGCAAGTATAGAAAAATTGGGATACGCGCCACTGCGACCGGCCTTGGATTTGATTGCCAACATGAAGAGCAAAGCATCGCTGGCCAAGGTGCTGGCGCAATTGCACCTGTGGACCGGTGACGATGGTTTGTTTTTCAGTTTCGGTGCCAGCCAGGATCTGGCGGATTCGAATAGCGTGATTGCCTATGCAACGGGAGGTGGAATCAGCTTGCCAGATCGCGATTACTATACCAAGAGTGATGAGAAATCTAAAAAAATGCGCGAGCAATATACCCAACACGTCGCTAAAATTTTTGAACTGAGCGGCGCGACGGTGGAGCAAGCCAAACAATGGAGCCTGACGGTACTCGACATCGAAACAGAATTGGCCAAAGCTACTCTGACCCAAGTAGAAAAACGTGATCCGCACAATTTATTTCACAAGCTAAATGCCAAAGCTTTACAGGCGCTGACACCGAATTTCAACTGGACAGAATATCTGGATGGCATTGGCATGAAAGACCTGAAAACCTTTAACGTGACCGAGCCCAAGCTGTACCAGAAGATGAGTCAGCAATGGCAAAAGCGCAGTCTGGCAGAGATACAGACCTATTTGCGCTGGCACGTATTGCACAATGGCGCGGCGCAATTATCGAGTCCGTTTGTGAATGAAAATTTCGCCTTTTATTCCAAGACGTTGCACGGTGTACCAGAGCAGGCACCACGCTGGAAATACTGTGTTGGCTTGATTGATGTTCAGTTAGGTGAAGCGCTAGGTGAAGAATTCGTCAAACGCAATTTCAGCCCTGCGCTTAAAGAACAAACCTTGCGCATGACCTTGCAAATTGAAGCGGCATTGAAAAAAGATATTGCATCGCTGACCTGGATGAGCGATAAAACCAAGGTCAAGGCACAAGAGAAGTTAACCAGCATGGTCAACAAAATTGGCTATCCTGACACGTGGCGTGATTACAGCAATTTTCAGATCAAACCGAATGATTTTGCGGGCAATGTGCAACGCGGTACGGTGTTTGAAAACCGCCGTCAACTCGGCAAAATTGGCAAACCAGTTGAACGTAGCGAATGGGGTATGACGCCGCAAACTGTCAACGCGTATTACAACCCGCAAATGAATGATATCAATTTCCCTGCAGGTGTTTTGCAACCGCCGCTGTTCGACAATAAAATGGACTCTGGCCCGAACTATGGCAACACTGGCGGCACCATCGGCCATGAAATCATCCACGGCTTTGATGACGAAGGTCGTCAGTTTGATGCCAAAGGCAATTTAAAAGACTGGTGGGGTAAAAAAGACGGCAAAGAATTTTTACAACGTTCGCAGTGTATCGTCGATCAATATGCCGGATACACCATCGTCGATGACATTAAAATCAACAGCAAACTTACCCTCGGCGAAGATTCAGCCGATCTAGGTGGCATGCTGCTGGCATGGATGGCGTGGCAGGCAGAATTAGCCGAACACCCGAGCGAACCGCGTGACGGGTTCTCTTCGGAACAACGCTTTTTTATTGGCTTCGCCCAATGGGATTGCGCCAACGACAGACCAGAAAATGAGCGCGTAAACGCCCTGACCAATCCGCATTCTCCAGGCCAGTTCCGTATCAACGGCGTGGCAGTGAATATGCCGCAATTCCACAAGGCATTTTCCTGCAAGCCAGGGCAGGCGATGGTGAAAAAGGATCAGTGCCGGGTTTGGTAAAGCGAAGACCAGTTTCGCTTAATCGTTGCGAGCAAATGGAATAGATGAATAAGGTAATCCTCCGGCTCTGCCGGAGGTAATTTAAATGTTCAACATTGATTTAGAATAATGCTGGTGCAATCGGCGCAAGCCTAACCGGTATTTACCTCAGCCTCAGGCCACAAGCGCGGAAATAGGTAACGGAACAAATGCAAGGGTAACGCAAGTTCAAGCGGGCCTTTGGGCGAGGCGAGCTTCAAAGCTTCCCAAATCGAGCATGCCATTCATCAATGCAAATTGAGGTTGAATTTAATTCTTTTCAACAGCACCAAGCAAACCACTAACCCGCGCCAAACTAGAGCGTGCCCCAGCCACCGCTTGCAGGCGCTCCTGCAAATAAGTGCTCAGACCTGGATGCTGACTAAAGACGACGTTGAAGCGAATGTGCTGATCTGGCAAGTCATTTGCCGAGAAGGCTGCGCCACGCATGAGCAGGATTTTGTTGCGGTAGGCGTCTTGCACCAGCAGGTCTATGTCCAGGCCTTCCGGCATGCTGCCCCAGAGAAAAATACCAGCCTCACCTGGCTGTTCAAACAGTACGCCGGCTTCACTCAACTGGCGCGTACTGGCGTTGCGTGCCGCCATGATCTTGCGCTGCAGTCTATCGAGATGTTTGCGTAAATTGCCGGCCCTTAGCACTTCCAGCAAGACATATTCATTTAATGCCGGCGTGGTCATGATGCTGTGGATCTTGGCGCGCATCAGCACTTTTAACAGGGCCGGGGCAGCGGCCAGATAACCCATGCGCAAGGCCGGGCTCAAGGCTTTGCAAAAACTGGAATAATAAATTACGCCGTCTAGCCCAGACAGCGATGCCAGACGCGTGCTGTGGCCTTGCTGAAAATGCCCATGCACATCGTCTTCTGCTATCAGGAAAGCGTATTGCTGCGCCAGTAGCAACACCTTGTGTAAATTGGCCGCGCTGCTACTCCATCCGGTCGGATTATGTAAGGCAGTTTGCACAAACAGCAGACGTGGTCGATGGGTGCGGCAAGCTGCCTCGAGTTCATCCAGATCGAGACCGTCGGGGCGCCGTTTGATCGGAATCAGGCGGATGCCATCCTGGCGTAGTCGGCCAAACATCAGAAAATAACCAGGGTCTTCCACCAATACTGAGTCGCCGGGCTGTAAGAAACTGCGGCAAATTAAATCTATCGCATGAGTACCGCCGAAGGTAGTGAGGATGTGGCCGGCATCGGCGTTGATGCCGATAGCGCGCAGCAGTAACGCGATATGCTCACGCAATTCTGGCAGGCCTTGCGGCGGGCAGCGCGAAGCCATGCCAGCCGCGCTATGCGTTAACGCCCTTTGCACAGCGGCAGCTGGTACCGCATCTTGTAACCAGGTCGGTGGCAAGGCACCACTGCTGGCCAGCAAGATGCCGGCGCGTTGGTCATTGGCTTGCTGCACTAACCAGACCGGTTCTTGTTCCTCACCGGCTTCCAGCGCAATTTCATCGGGGATTACCCTGCCCGCTTCATTACTCGTGCAGACAAAAAAACCTGCCGTGCCGTGTGTCGCTATCACTCCGGCAGCAACCAGCCTGTCGTAGGCTAAAACTACCGTATTGGTGCTGACCGCCAGATGCGTAGCAAGCTGGCGTATCGACATTAGCTTAGCGCCGCCAGGCAGCGCGCGGCTTTCGACCAGGTGGCGCAATTGCGCCTCGATCTGACTGGACAAGGCAATGGGGGAAGAGCGGTCGATGGAGAACATGGCAGAAGTTTAGCGCAAAAATCTCTGGCGAAAAATTAAACCAGGAACATGATCGCCAGCGCCAGCAAGATAGCGCCCATGCTTAGGTTGAACATCCTTTGTTTGTGAGGATCTTTCAGTAATCGCCGGATCGAGACACCGAACAAGGCCCACATAATACTGCAGGGTGTACCGACCAGGGTGCCTATCATCGTCACCACCAACGCACTGTTGACGGTGCTCATCCCGGTTGGCATAAAGACCGATGCCAGGGTCACGGCTTTCACCCAGCTCTTGGGATTGAGTGCCTGAAATACGGCGGCTTGAGTAAATGACACCTGTTTTGCTGCTTGCGCCTCGCCCACTGAGGCACCGCTCAGCTTCCAGGCCAAAAACATCAGGTATAAGGACCCGGCGACGCGCAGCACTTGTTGCGCCAACGGATAGGCGATGAAGACACTACCCAGTCCCAGACACATGATCATGGTTTGCACAAACACGCCGGCTTGGATACCAAAAATAGTTGGCAGCGCGCCGCGGTAACCAAAATTAGCACCGGATGTCGCCAGCATGACATTGTTTGGCCCGGGTGTGCCTGACATCACCAGGCAATAGGTCATTAAGGGTAATAGTTCTGTCATCGCCAGCCATCAGTAAGGATAAGTGCGACCAGTCTAGAAGCGCTAGGTTCGCGCGGCAAGAGACAAGGTAGCTGATACAGACAGAGGCTGTATCAGTCGCGCTACCCCTACAGTTCTTTTGGCTTGTTGCAGTGCACTGAAAAACCTATTTGGTCACGAGCTCGTTTTTCCAGGTTTTGAGGATTGTGGCTAGAGTGCCGTCACGCTTGATCTTATTCATCCCGGCGTCGAAGGTCTTCATCGCATCTGCAGTTTTTGGGTCGTCGGCGGCAAAGCCAAGGAAGGTTCCGGCGCTTTCCAAGGCGAAAGCTCTTTCGACTTTATCTGCGACACCCGCCTGTTTCAACAGATAGTCGGCATTTTTCAAGTCATCGAGATTGGCGATCACAAAATCAAGCCTGCCTATCGCTAATTTTTGCAAACTTTGCACCTCACTGAGCGCATGGTCGGCGACAAAAATTTCTGACTTTAGCAAGCGCACAAAAGTATCAGGGTACTCGTAACCTAATACTGTGCCTATGCGTGTTTTTGGCCGAACGTCTGCCAGGCTTTTATATTTGTGCGCATCGGTTTTTCTGACAAAAATAGTGGCGGTATTTGTGTAAATTCTTTCATGTGAAAAGATCACCTTAGACTGAAGTTCTTCTGACCAACCCATACCAAAGCAAGCAAGTGCGTGCCCGTTCATTACCAGGGTTTTGCAGCGATTATAAGGGACGATACTGAGGCTGATTTTGACGTCCATCGCCAGATAGGCCGCCTTCACAATATCGTTACCGGCACCGGTTCCGTCGGCTTGCCCCCAGAGCCCGGCAGCATCTTCAGCCAAGATGGAATAAGTAGTTTGCGCATAAGCGACTGTCGCAATTGAAGTAACAATGAACATGAATAAATGGCCTATCATTTTTTTCATTGCCGCCCTCCTTCAATCGAATAATGTGTCGCACACTCTGCAAAAATGTAACTTTATCGCATTAATGGAAACAATGGAAAAGTCAATTTGTAACATCAATCAGCTCAGGGCGATCGCATAAAGCTATTGTGAATCAAACGAATGACAAAAGAATTAACCGCAGAGGCGCAGAGAGCGCAGGGAATGGCAAAAAACCAGTTTTTCTCTGCGCTCTCTGCGCCTCTGCGGCGAGGTTTTTTTGGGATTTTCATGTTTTTTCAAGGATTTCTCTTGCGATTTTTTTCATGCCATCGCCCTGTCAATCAGCTCAGCGTAAATCGCCTTATTCAATACATTATCGCAAGTGCCATGATCGAATTAGATCGTGAAATTTTCTTGATTTCCCATCATCTTTTCAAAAAAAACCTGACATGCAGGGCAAGTCAGGTTTTTTGTCTCTATCGATGTTAGGGTATTTCGCTTATTCGGCAAATGCCTTGGCAGCTGGCGTGATCGTTACTGATTCTGCCTTGATGCCGAGTTTGTGGGCGCCGATGATTTGATCTTCGGCTAGCAATTCCTTCGGTTTCTCAGCGTTATATTTGATCGGTGAAAACGCATCGCTGACTAGTTGATCTTTCAGGCCCTGAGCATCTTTGGCGATAAAGACCACTGACAAATTCGTCGCCGACAGATGTTTTTTCATCGCTGCATTGACGTCGGCTGCGCTTAATTTGCTGAGGTTTGTGCGCATCATTTGCGTGAACTCTGGCGTGTGATACCACTGGGCATCAAGCGCGTAACCGAGTTGCTGGTCTTGCGTGGCAGTCATCATGAAGACGTTTTTCATCAGGTATTCACGTGTGAGTTCAAACTGATCCTGAGTGAGGCCATTGCTGACCAGTTTGTCCAGTTCTGCCAAGGCTATCCGCAGGGCGAAATGGGCGTTTTCCGGTGCCACCGGACGTATCCACATTTCAAATAATTGCGCCTGACGGGCGCGATTGGCGCTAGGGAAAAACTGAAACATACCACCTGGGAAGGCTTCGATATACGCGTAATCGCCGTAGTTCATACCGCGCACTTCGCGTATGCGCTGGTACAAGTGCGAGGGAGAGGCGCGATGCTCACCTAGCCAGGTTTTGGCTAACCAGAGCGCCGCAAAATCAGGATGTGAACGCGTTACCTCAATCGCCGAACCGATAGAGATGCCAGTGGCGCGCGTGTTCTTCTCGATGATTTCTACCTGCAAACCTGGCGCGACTTTGGCCACAGGTTTTTGAATCGCTGGCAAACCGGCGCCAGCAGGTAATTTAACCAGAGCCTGTTTCAGACTGTTCACCATCTCGTCAGAGACATCACCCGAGATACCTGCTTTGAGTGCACCCTGGGTATAGGCTTGCTGCCAGAACTGACGCACATCGTCTAGCGTGATCGCTTCAATTCCCTTGATCGAGCCTAATACCGGATGAGCATAAGGGGTGCCGGCGAAGACATTGGTTTGCAGACGTTCTTTGGCAAATTCTTCTTCGTTATTGTCTTTCAGATCGAGCATCAAGGCATTTTTTTGCGCGTCTTTCAGGCGCTTGAAATCCTCTTCCCTAAAACCTGGTGTCAACAATTGTGGCATCGCGGTCTGCATAAATTCGTTCCACTTATCCTTATGCACAGAGCCGCTAAAGGTCGTGACTTCCTTATCGGTCAAGGCAGAAAAACTGGCGGCCATCGGGAACAAAGTTTTTTTGATTTCGTCTATCTTCGATTGTTGTGAACCTGCCGCATTGAGCATCGATGCAGTCAACTCTGCCAAACCTTCTTTGCCCACCGGATCATTTGCAGAGCCAGCGTTGAACATGAGCTTAAAACGTATCTGCGGTAGCTTGGAGGCTTGCACCAGAACATCAAATTTAGCATTCGCCGCTACCTCAGTGAAGCTGGCTAACTTCGGCAAAGCGCTGATACCAGCGGGCAGCGCAGTGTTCGATAAAGTTGTGACCACCATGCCATCGTCGCTCAGGTATTTTTTGGCGGCTGCCTGCAGGTCGGCTGGCGTGAGGTTATCAATCATTTTGTAAAATTGATTGATGGTCGCGTAAGAGCGTTTGTAGTGCACATAGCGCACCAGAGTGCCGGCGATCTGTTCGGTATTGTCTAGCGTGCGTATCAGGCCATATTTCATGGCGGATTTGGCATCTGCCAATTCTTTCTCGCTGACCGCATTGTTTTTGATGCGTGCGATGTTTTGCAAGATCGCATCACGTACGCCTACCGTATCTTCGATTTTTTTCACACGGGCGGCGACTACGGTCAGGCTAGGATCAACATTGGCCGGTGTGTAGTCAAAGAATTGATCGACTTTTTGTTCGTCTTGCTGCAAGCGTTTATTCAGCGCAGAAGTAGGGCCAAACGACAGCGACATTAACATGTTTAATGCAGCATGCTCTTTATTGGTTTCAGAAAACGCCGGTGCGCGGAAGGCCACTGTTACATACGGCAAAGTCGCGCTTGGCCATTCCACGTGTTTGTAGATCGCGCCAATTGCCGCCGGTTCGACCGGGACAGGCGCCTGCGTTTTACCGGCTTGCCATTTGCCCCAATATTTTTCGACCAGCGCAAAAGTTGCCGCAGGGTCGACGTCACCCGCCACAATCAGCGTCGTATATTGCGGGCGATACCAACGATCAAAAAACACCTTGGAATAGGCGTATTGATTTGGCATATCCTCGATGTCTTTCAGAAAACCCATCGTGGTGTGTTTGTAGGTATGTTTTTGATACGCGGCATCGCGCATGACTTCAAATAACTTACTGATGGGATTGGCGCTGTTTTTATTGTATTCACCTAACACAGCGCGTGATTCAGTTTTGAAATCAGCTTCGCTATAAGACAGATTCTGAAAGCGGTCTGCCTCAACACGTAGCATGGTCTCGAGATCGTCTTTGGCGAATGAGGTGTAATAATTGGTCAGATCATCGCTGGTATAGGCATTTTGGCGTGCGCCAGTTTTAGTGAGAATATCCTTATATTTATCAGCGGGAATTTCTTTGGTGCCGCGGAACATCATATGTTCAAAAAAATGGGCGAAGCCAGATTTTCCGGGTTCAACTTCATTGCGCGATCCCGTCTGCACCGGGATATGCAGGGACACTAGATTCGGTAAACCGGTTGGCACCACGATAATTTTCAGGCCATTGGTCAGGGTTTTTTCCGTCGCTTTAAAGGGTAATAAATCGGCACTGCTTGCCGTCGTCGTGCTTGCCATTGGCGCTTTAACCGCTTGCTGCGCCTGCGCTGGTATAAACGCTGTAGCAATGGCGATCGCCATGCTGCTTGCTAATGCTAGTTTCATTGTCTCTCCATAATTTTTATGGCAGCCCTAACAAAGGGAGCGCCTTGACGCACTATGACTGTTTTTGTTCGGGCAAGTTCAGGAATTTTGTCCAAAAAAAATTCAGCATAGAGTTTAATCCGATGCTGAATCATTTTTTAATAAATTGTTAATGCTAAAAATTTAGCGATAAAATGGCTCGACCTTGCCTTTGACCTTGATCATCAAAGGGTGACCCTTGCGATCGACGGCTTTGCCGGCCGGCACTTTAATCCAGCCTTCACTAATGCAATACTCTTCGACTTCCTGGCGTTCTTTGTCGTTGAGATTAATGCCGACGTCGTGTTCGAAGACAGCGGCGCTGTAGTAAGGGCTGCGTGGATCAACCGAAAGGCGGTCGGGGAATGGGGGGAAGGTTGAGGTATCGTTCATGGGCGGCAATTATCCTCTAGAAACGCTATCAGTACAATTGCTTGTTGCTTAGGTAACTTTGCCTCTGGAAATAGATAATCGGCATCTCATCGCACAAGGCACTTGCCGCATTGACCGTAGGCAGGCGCTGCAGTAAGCTCGCGTCCTAATCTTGAACATCTTGCTTGGACAATTCCAATGAAAAAAATCGTCGTTAAATTTGGCGGCTCTAATCTGCGTCAGCCGCAAGACATAGACCGTATCGTGAATGTGGTGCAAACTTATAATCGGCCATTAGTGCTGGTGGTCTCGGCTTTTTTTGGCATCACGAATGCGCTGATCGCTTGCGTGCAGGCGGCTAAAGAGGGTGCTGGTACGGCCGCGGCGCTGGTCGAGAGCCAGAGTTATACACAGACTTTGCGCACCCTCAAGCGCGAGATAGTCGAGGCGAATATCAGCGACCCGGCGCACCGCGCGCGTACCGAGGCGGCGTTGGCAGTGCGGCTTGATCAGCTGGATCGCTATCTGACTGGCATCCATTGCATCGGCGATGTGCCGACCTTTGTGAACGATGCGATTCTAAGTTACGGTGAGCGCCTCTCGAGCTTACTGTTGACCGAGGTCTTGCGTAGCCGCGGCATCAATGCGCGTGAAGCTTTGCCGGAAGATATAGGCTTGATTACCGACGGTGTATTTGGCAATGCTGCCTGCGATTTTGCAGTGAGTGCGGTGCAAGTAGCCAAGGCACTGGAAGGTGATGGCGTGATCGTGGTGCCGGGTTTTTATGGTGTTGATCGCGCTGGAAAAACGACTTTATTTGGCCGTGGCGGTTCGGATTATTCGGCCGCTTCTATCGCCTGTTGTATAGAGGCAGAATCGCTCGATGTGTGGAAGGATGTCGATGGCTTTTTAAGTGCCGACCCCGGCACGGTAAGTGCGCCGCATTCGATTACGCAATTGAATTATCTGGAGGCGGCCGAGCTGTCGTATTTTGGCGCGAAGATCTTGCATCCGCGCACGGTTGAGCCGCTGTTCGATCGCGATATTCCTATCCGCATTCTCAACATCACGCGGCCGGAGCGCGGTTTGCAAGCCTACACCATTATCGACGGCCAGCGCAGGGTCACGCACGATGTCGTCAAGAGTGTCACCTCGACCGAAGATGTGGCGATCCTCAAACTGCACGGCCCGGGGGTCGGTTTTAAACCGGGTATCTTGGCGCAGGTAACCAATACGCTGGATCAGCATGGCATCAACATCAAGAGCGTGTTGACGGCGCAAACGGCGATCAATCTACTGGTGGCGCGCGATCAACTCGATGCAGCATATGCAGCATTGATCGAGCATCATCTGGCGGGCGTAGTCGAGGTCAGCCGCAACAATGCCGTCGCGATAGTTGCAGTGGTGGGCGATGGCGTGCTCGATGCATCGGATGTTGGCAGTGCCATCGCCAGCCGCGCCTTATCGGCCGCGATAGCAGGTGGCGTAAGGGTTTGCCTGGCCGCTGCAGGTGCCAGCGAAGTGGCGGCGTATATGCTGGTCTATCAGGGCGATAGAAAACTGGCTTTGCAATTGATACATGCTGAGTTTTTTGGCGCGTAAAAAGACATTAGCTACAACAAGTGAAGCGTCCCGTCGGGTTAAAACCGGAATCACAGTAAAAACTCACGTATAGTAGATTGGTAGTGCAGAATGTTTTACCGCCATGAACAAAAATTGTGACTGTTCAGCCTCTATAAAACGGCCATTTTTTTACAGTGCGAAAACCTTCATTCACCGTCATGCCGGACTTGATCCGGCA
>JANYFV010000038.1 GCA_025359635.1 Undibacterium sp.
GCAGTGTGATAACTGGTATGACCTTCGATTGCAGCAAAATTCAATCCCGGGATGCCGGCGCGCTTGAAGGCGCTCAGGTCCGTATCATTTGGCAGCAGCTTGTAAATCTCGTAGTTCAGAGAATTGGCAATCGGGTGCGCGACCGCCCGTGCCATGCCTTCGATTAACCGGCCATTGCCTGGGCTGGTTTCAAACATCAACATGGCACCACGGTTGCCGCGATATTCAAAATTAAACGCCAGGCCCACTTCGTGCGCCCACGGATGTTCGGCGACAAAAGCCTCGGCCCCCAACAAGCCGACCTCCTCGCCATCGGTGAATAAACAAATCAGATCATTCTTAAGTGCCGTTGCATTTTTAAGCGCACGCAAAGTTTCCAATATCGCCGCAACTGAGGCACCATCATCACCCGCCCCTGGTCCTTGGGGAACAGTATCGTAGTGTGCCGACAGCATCAGCGCTTTGCGGCTGGCATGGTCAACCGCACTGCCTGGCAAGCGGACCAACACATTATTCACCTGACCGACACTCAACTCACGCGGCGACTTGAGAATACCAAGCGTACTCTGCACCTGTGGATCCAACCCAAGCGCGCGTAATTCAGCGATCAGATAGGCACGCACTTTGGCATTTTCTGAGGTGCCAATAGGATGCGGCTGTTGTGCAATCTTGAACAGATGGGGCATCGCACGTTCGGCCGAGAACACAGATAAACTCGCATCCGCTGCAACGGGTGCCGTGGGTCTTCCCGCTTCTAACGCGAAAAATATGTCTGCCGCCAGAAACGCAACAATAAGCAAACCTAGCCACGTCTTGTTTTTTACTGCAACCACTGAAACTGTCGGCATCATTGAACCCCATCGAAAAATTTCGTTCACGCAAAAAACCAAACATCCGACACTCTACGACAAATTTGTTTGTGAAGACACAGCATTTCTGACGTAGACAAGCATAATTTTAATTGCGTGTAAAAACCATCATTGACCGTCTTGCCGGACCTCAGGGCAATCGCACGAAGAAAATCACAAGAAAAATCCTTGAAAAAACATGAAGACCTCAACAAAACCTCGCCGCAGAGGCGCAGAGAGCGCTGAGAAAAACTTGATTTTTGCCTTTCTCTGCGCTCTCTGCGCCTCTGCGGCTAATTCTTTTGTCGTTCGTTTAATTCACAATAACTCCATGCGATTGCTTTGGGGTACGTGTGCAGAAGCGCAATCATCTTGAACTCAATGTGTTTTTTCTTTACTACATTCACTTTGCGGAAATGGCATTCTGGCTTGTTCAGGATCGAGTGCGACTAAGGCCGCCTTGGCCAGATCGACATCTTTGCTATATTCAGTCAGGTAACGAGAGCGTTCTTCACTTTGCCATTCTGCATCAGAAAAATTCTTCAATGGATAATTTTTAGTCACGTGCGCGACACCTTCCAATCGCGGCATCAATGCACGATCCGGGTCGGTATTTTCTTTGAGTAAATAGGCATCAACATCACGCAGGCTCAGTGGAAAAACCACGGCCTGATCGCGCAACAATTTACCCACGACGGTCAAACGTATTTCGCCATTACCTTGCGCGACCATATCGTTAAAAGAAACTAGCGCAACTGGCTTGCCTTTGGCATCATCTACCCTGCCGCTGACTACGTATCTGCCTGGTGTGTGGACATTGGTTTTCAGATAAAAATTGAGCGAGCCGTTTTCTGTCGTTTCGCGTATTGCGCCTGTCCAAGTAGCGGGTGTTTCCGGTGAATAAATGACGTCGAACAAGACCACACCAGCACGCCCGTCCACCGTGTATTTAAGTTCGGTGCGGATGGTTCCGGCAAAGCTGGCAAAGCCGCTCTGGGCTGGTGCCAGTACACCCGAAAAAACACCATCACCTGCAAGGACATCGCCGTTGCGGCCTTCATCTGAAATCGACACAGCGAGTTGCGGTGTCTGCCTACTTCCTTGAAAAGTAATGCCGCTGGCGACAGTGCGGTTGACGTACATCGGCAAGACATTGCCTTCTTTATTCAGCGCCTTGATCGTGAATAACACGGTTTCGCCTGCCACCATAAATACCCGTGACTGTGTGGTCTGAATTTGCACAGCAGGATCGGTGCCGCCGCCCTCTTTGCGCATGGCGTGTTGCTCTTCGACCGGACGATTGGGATAGACCTGATCGGGATGTTCACTGATCGGTCTAGAGGTATTGGGATATTTTGTGGCGTTACGATAATTGCACAGAGTGTCATCAACTAATACTAATTGCTGAGTCAGTGCTAAGCGCTGTTGCTCCTTCGAAATGACCGGTGCAGACACTGATAAATCACTGAGATTTTTTGCCGGTGACGATGTTGTGTTGTTAGCGCCAGTGCCTAGCACCACCGCATTATCTTGTGCGGAATTTGAGTTCAGCATCCAGATAGAAATCACCAGGATCACTAGCGACATCAGCGCCACCTTGCGCCAATGAAGGCGCAGACCGAGGACAATGCCTTTGGTCTGCGCTGGTTTTCCCTGAACGGTTTTTCGTTCAGGGCCTGAGGCTTGCATACGAGTCATTAAGCGGCATCAAATCGCGTTACTGACCATGGCCGTTCGCACCACTGAAATAATCCCTTGCCAATTACCATTCGAGTAATGATTGTAGGCTTCTGCATCATCGCGGAATGACACAGAGTGATAGCCCCACTTGGCCGAGCCACCTTCATTGGTCGCCGTCCCCATAGTCAGGTCATTGCAAAACCAGTCGCTTGGATTGCAAAAACTTGCGCCTGCTGAACCCGAGACACCGCCTGAACTATGATAGGCCACGGCTTCATCGTCCTGGCCGGGCAAGATGCCTGAATAGACTGTGCCCTTGGCGCCTGCGTACATGTAGAACCAGACATTATGTGTATCGTTATGGTTGTACATGGCGCGTGCTGTGGTGGTTTTCAGGTCTTTGACCAAGGGTTCTGAAGTGGTCCATGATCCTGCATCTGACAACTCAGATCCACCGCCTGCACCAGACGCCGCTCGCACCCATTTGATGTTCCAGCCAGCTTGCGCTGTGCCGTCTGAATTACCACATTGGCCTGATGAATTCGCCACGGCATTCTTTTTCATACGGCTGGATCCACCGTAATTGGCCAGGGTATATCCCATCATCAGATCACCTGCGCTGTGGGTGGCGACATAACACCAGTTAGAACCGGTGCAGAAGCAATCAAGCGCATCCCGGATCTTGCTGTTCTGCGACGCAATACTGTTATAGCCATCCCAGTTAACGGCCTTTTTATTCACGCCGGCAGCGGTGGCCGCTGGCCCCCAGTAAGTAAAACTGGTGTAGTCACCGACCACACCGCCACCAGTGCGGCCATTGATCCATAGAGTGTAATTGGTAGCGCTAGCAATGCTAGATGTTACAGACAGTGCAAGAAAAATTAGAATTGAAAATAGACGTATCAGCTTCATTATTCAGACCCCTTCGAGTAAACCGTGGATAGGAAAACCAGGTAAAACATTTGAACGGAAACAGGATCAGAAAAATGCGTCTCCCTGCTTATTTGAATTTATCTGCATTTTTATCTGATCGCAGGGCAGTATCAAAACTAAGCGGGTTTACTGTCAATTTGCAACGCAACAAAAAACACCCGGAATAAAATGTCACTTTTGTCGAGAAGCCTTATACAGAAACACTCTGCGGCGACTTAGTGGGTAAGCTCTAAACACGAAAACTGATGTTTTTATGAGATATGTGGCGGATCCAAATACACTTCTCTTCGCGCCCGAAAATCGTCCGAAATGAGCCGTCTCAATAAAAAAAGCGGGTAGTGCTCGCGCACTACCCGCTTTTTATGCCGACAAAAAATTACTCGTAATCAGCGACAGGAATGCAAGAACAAAACAGATTACGGTCACCGTAAACATTGTCGGCACGGCCAACTGGTGCCCAGTACTTTTGCTTACGCAAAGAGGCGACCGGATAGGCCGCGACCTGACGGCTGTACTTATGCGTCCATTCATCCGCCACCATTACTTGTGCGGTGTGTGGTGCGTGTTTCAGCGGATTATCGTCGTGATCAAATTCACCGCTAGCGACCTTGGCGATTTCTCCACGGATGGCGATCATGGCGTCGATGAATCTATCTAGCTCGGCTTGTGATTCGCTCTCGGTTGGTTCTATCATCAAGGTACCAGGGACCGGGAAGCTCATGGTCGGCGCATGGAAACCGAAGTCGATCAGGCGCTTGGCGACGTCTTCATTGCTGATACCTGTCGCATCGGTCAATGGGCGCAGATCCAAAATACATTCATGTGCGACCAGACCATCATGACCCGAGTACAGAACCGGGTAATGCGGCGCCAGGCGCTTGGCGATATAGTTTGCTGCCAGAATTGCAGTTTCAGTTGCAGCTTTCAAGCCCTCTGCACCCATCATGGCGATGTACATCCATGAGATCGGCAAAATACTTGCAGAGCCAAACGGTGCAGCGCTGACGGCGCTGATACCATTTTCGCCGCGCAGGTAACCGGTCGATTTTTGATTCGGCAAGAACTGCGCGAGATGCGCGCCAACAGCAACCGGGCCAACACCTGGACCACCACCACCGTGCGGGATGCAGAAAGTTTTATGCAAATTCAGATGGCTAACGTCGCCACCAAAACTACCTGGTGCGGCCACGCCGACCAGCGCATTCATATTTGCGCCATCGACATATACCTGACCGCCATGCTTATGCACGATCTCGCAGAGTTGTTGGATGCCGACTTCAAACACGCCGTGAGTGGATGGATAAGTGACCATGCAA
>JANYFV010000061.1 GCA_025359635.1 Undibacterium sp.
AGATCAGTGCCATCGCATCATTCGATGCCAATAACATTGGCTCCACGCCTAATCCGGTATAGAACCAGATCTGTTGTTTCAAGAAACCCAGCAACGCCAAGAAACCTAAGGACACTAAAAACATGACGCCTATGCGTTTAACAATGTGCTTGAGTTTGAAGTGGCCAAGTTCATGCGCTAATACCGCTTCGATTTCTTCCGGTGCCAGGCGCGATAACAAGGTGTCGAAAAACACGATGCGCTTAGATGCGCCAAAGCCAGAAAAATACGCATTGCCGTGGGCGCTGCGCTTAGAGCCATCCATCACGAATAAACCTTTGGAGGCGAAGCCAACACGCTGCATCAAGCCTTCTATGCGAGTGCGCAAAGCCTCGTCAGCGAGCGGCGTAAATTTATTGAAGAGGGGAGCGATCCAGGTCGGGAAGACCACCATCATCAAGAGCTGGAAGCCGCTCCAGACTAACCAGGCATATAGCCACCACAGTGCGCCAGATTTATCCATCAACGTGAGCATGACCCAGATCAGTGGCAGGCCGATGGCAGCGCCTAACAACGCGCCCTTGATCATGTCGCCAAAAAATAAACCCAGCGTCATTTTATTAAAGCCAAACTTTTCTTCGAGGACAAACTGCTTGTAATATTCAAACGGTAAATCGATCAGGCTGCTGATGAATGCGAATGCTGCTAACAGGCTGATTTGATAGGTCATGCCGGGGCCTGTGAATTTAACCAGTGTCACCGCCAAAAATTGTAAGCCTCCAAACAAAGTAAAACCAATCAATACGGCGGAACTTGTCAGCAACATGATCATGCCAAGCTTGGTTTTGGCAATCGTGTAATCAGCAGCTTTTTGGTGCGCGGCTAAAGGGATTTTGGCAGCAAACTCTGCGGGTACCTCAGAGCGATGTTGCAAGATATGGCGGATGTGGCGTGAGCCTAGCCAAAACTGCAAAACCAGTGTCAGCAGTAAAAAAGCAACGAATAAAACAGAAAATACCGGAGAAATCATGGGAAAATGCCGCATTCATTAAAAGTTATCAAGCCAAGGAAGAATTATGTCACAAGCGCCAGAGTTAGAAGTAATCCCTCAAGTAATTCCGCCAGTCATCCACAACAAACCAACCAAACCCAATGAGATGAACTTAGTCTGGGTAGATATGGAAATGACAGGTTTAGATCCAGACACTGATCGCATTATCGAGGTGGCAGTAGTTGTGACAGATATGCAACTCAATGTGTTAGCAGAAGGGCCAGTATTCGCTATACATCAGTCAGACGAGACTTTGGATAAGATGGATGCCTGGAACAAGGGCACGCATGGCCGCTCTGGTTTGATCGAGCGCGTAAAGGCATCGACAGTGACAGAAGCCGATGCCGAAAAAGCCCTGGTGGATTTCTTGAAGAATTTTGTGCCAGCCGGCAAATCACCGATGTGCGGAAATACCATTTGTCAGGACAGACGCTTTATGGTGCGCGGCATGCCTAAACTCGAGGCGTTTTTCCACTATCGTAACCTCGATGTTTCTACCTTAAAAGAACTTTGCCGTCGCTGGAAGCCGGAATTGCTGGCTGGTTTCAAGAAGCATCAAAAACATACGGCGCTGGCGGATATTATTGAGTCGGTCGAAGAATTGAAGTATTACCGTGAACATTTCATCAAGGAGTAGTTGGCAGTCTTGATGAGGTTTCAGTATTGAAAAAAGGCTCCTGATTTTTTTAGGAGCCTTTTTTGTTTCCTTGTTCGGAATATGCCATGCTGAAAAAATATCTCGACGTCATTCCCGCGCAGGCGGGAATCCAGTCTGTTCATCACGTTAAGCGTCAAGCCAGTCGTGTTTTGCACAAAATTGACTACCCCGTTTGCGCGAGAATGACTTAATCAGAAGAAACCCAGTTTGTTTTCGCTATAGCTGACCAGCAGGTTCTTGGTTTGCTGGTAGTGATCAAGCATCATCTTGTGCGTCTCGCGACCTATGCCAGATTCCTTGTAGCCGCCAAACGCAGCGTGTGCCGGGTAGGCATGGTAGCAGTTGGTCCAGACGCGGCCGGCCTTGATGGCGCGGCCCATGCGGTAGGCGACATTGCCGTTGCGGCTCCAGACGCCGGCACCCAGGCCGTACAGCGTGTCATTGGCAATTGCTAGCGCTTCGGCTTCATCCTTGAAAGTGGTGACTGCCAGTACCGGGCCAAAAATTTCTTCTTGGAAGATGCGCATCTTGTTGTGCCCCTTGAATAAGGTAGGCTGCACGTAGTAGCCGCCTTCGAGGTCGCCACCGAGGTGTGCCTGGCCGCCGCCGGCAAGGACCTCAGCACCTTCCTGCTTGCCCAGGTCGAGGTAGGAGAGGATCTTGGTCAGCTGCTCTTTGGATGCCTGCGCGCCCATCATGCTGTCGGTGTCCAGCGGATTCATGTGCTTGATGTTGGCGACACGCTTCAAGACACGTTCCATGAACTTGTCATAAATTGATTCTTGAATCAGTGCGCGTGATGGGCAGGTGCAGACCTCGCCCTGGTTGAACGCGAACAGCACCAGGCCTTCGATGGCCTTGTCCAGAAACGCATCGTCCTTGTCCATGATGTCGGCAAAGAATACGTTTGGTGACTTGCCGCCCAGTTCCAGTGTGGCGGGGATCAGGTTGTTGGCTGCAGCCTGTGCAATCACGCGACCGGTGCTGGTGGAGCCAGTGAAAGCGATTTTGGCAATGCGCGTGCTGGTGGCCAAAGGCATGCCGGCTTCACGACCGTAACCATTGATGATATTGAGCACGCCTGGCGGCAACAGATCGGCTATCAGTTCTGCCAGAATCAGGATAGAGATAGGCGTGGATTCTGCCGGTTTCAGCACCACGCAATTGCCCGCACCGATAGCTGGTGCCAGTTTCCAGGCCGCCATCAGGATAGGGAAGTTCCATGGAATGATCTGGCCGACCACACCGAGCGGCTCTTGAATATGGTAAGCGACGGTGTTCTCGTCGATATTGGACAACGCACCCTCTTGCGCCCGCACGCAACCGGCAAAGTAACGGAAATGGTCGACGGTGAGCGGAATATCGGCATTTAGTGTCTCGCGGATGGCCTTGCCGTTGTCTACCGTTTCGGCGTAGGCCAGCAGTTCCAGGTTCTGCTCGATACGGTCGGCAATTTTTAGCAGGATATTGCTGCGCGTGGCGGCGTCGGTCTTGCCCCAGGCGTCGGCTGCGGCATGGGCTGCATCGAGCGCCAGTTCTATGTCTTCGGCACCGGAGCGGGCGACTCTGGTGTAACACTTGCCGTTGATCGGGGTGATCACGTTAAAGTAATCGCCTTTGACCGGGGCGACCCATTTGCCGCCGATGAAGTTGTCGTATTGGGCTTTGTAAGCGATTGTGGCACCGGGGGTACCTGGGGCTGCGTAGATCATTGTGTCTCCTCGATATTGACGAATTATTAGAGTATTGCCTTCTGGCCTGAATCTATTATCAATTTTCATGCCAAGGCGTTGCTTGTGGCAAAGGCCTTGATTTCATTGGGGATTTTATTTTTCGTCAGAGCGATTGGCGTTTGTATTGTGGAGGATGTAACGTTGCATATCTTGACAACTGTCACAAAACGCAACAGTTATCGCATTTGATTTTATTCATATGGACGCGTTGGCGGGTATATATTCCTATACTATATTTGGATAAAATCATCCATGGCGGAGACAAAATGCCAACACCACTGCCTGCTCTGGCTTTGCGCCAGGCGCGACTGCATTTGCAGGAATACGGAAGCTGCTTTACCGGTAACGCAGCTGGCCAAATCAATGAACGTCTGGTTCGTTCTTGGCAGCGTAGCTTGGCGGCTGGTTTGCAGCCGGTCGGTGGTTTGCACCAGGCCGAGCACGCCAGCGGTGACGAGCTGCGCCAGCTGCTGGCGCGTAACCATGATTTGCTGGCATATTCCCGCCCCGTGATGGAATACCTGTTTGAATCCGTGCGCCATAGCAAGAGTGTGGTGGTCTTGGCGGACAATCGCGGCACCCTCATGCATACGCTCGGTGATGCAGATTTCTTGAACAAGGCCGAGCGCGTGGCACTGGCCAGCGGCGCCTCCTGGCATGAAGATCATCGTGGCACCAACGCGATCGGTACGGCATTGGCAGAGAACTGCGAAATAGAAATCCATGGTGCCGAGCATTTTTTGGAACACAACGGCTTTCTCACTTGCGCCGCTGCCCCTATCATGGCGGCCGATGGCAGCCTGATGGGCATACTCGATATCTCCGGCGATCAGCACAGCGGCCATCCGCATACCTTAAATCTGGTCAGCATGGCAGTGCGCATGATAGAAAACCGCCTGATCGTTGCGACCAGTAATCGCCAGATTCGCCTGCACCTGCACGCGCATCCCGAAGGCATAGGCACGGTGGCCGAGGGCATCATTGTGCTGTCGGAAGACGGCTGGATAGTCGGGGCCAATCGCGCTGGCCTGGCTGTACTACAGCTTCAGGCTAGCGACTTGGGGGCAGTACAAATTACCAGTTTGCTCAATGTGCGGCTGGAACATTTGCTCCATCTCCATAAGTTACGCGCCTCACAAGCCACGGCGGTGCATAGTCACGACGGCACCCGATTATATGTGCAGGTGCATGTTGATCAGAACGTGCTAGCTGCGTCGCCATCCGTTTCTACAGTTGCAGAGGAGCCGCATGATGCCTTGGCGCAGTTGGACAGCGGTGACCTGCGCTGGCGTAGTGCCGCAGAGAAAACACGCCGTATCCTCGATAAATCGATACCGCTGATTATTCAGGGCGAGTCTGGTGTCGGAAAGGAGTTTTTTGCCAAGGCAGCTCATGAAAGCGGACCGCGTCGTAACGGGCCTTTTGTCGCCATCAATTGTGCAGCCATTCCTGAAAATTTAATCGAGGCCGAATTATTCGGCTACCAGCCCGGCGCCTTTACCGGCGCGCGGCGCGAGGGCAGTTTGGGGCGCTTGCGTGAAGCCCATGGAGGTACACTTTTTCTCGACGAAATAGGTGACATGCCGCTCGCTATGCAAAGCCGTTTGCTGCGCGTGTTGCAAGAGCGCAGCGTTACGCCTTTGGGCGGCGGCAAGACGGTGCAAGTCGATTTTTCACTCATCTGCGCCACTCACTGCAAACTGCGCGAAGAGGCCGAGAAAGGCAGATTTCGCTACGATCTTTATTACCGTATTAACGGATTAACGGTACTGTTGCCAGCCTTGCGTGAGCGCATTGATTTCCCGCTGCTGACTGAACGGATACTGCGCAACTTGAGTCCGGAACGTCAATTGTCTCTGGCCGATGAGGTGTCAGAGCTATTGCGCGCCCACTCATGGCCTGGCAATCTGCGGCAATATTCCAGTGTCTTGCGCACGGCGGTTGCCATGCTTGATGTTGATGAAACCCGTCTTGATATACGCCATCTGCCAGACGATATGGTCGAAGATTTGATGTCAGTGTCGACAATTGCGCCGGTCTCGTCACTAGTGCATGCGGCAAGTAAGAAAGCTGAACCACACAATCTTGAACAACTCTCGCGCAATGCAATTGAACGGGCTTTGGCCGACAGTTGTGGCAATATCAGTCAGGCGGCAAGAAGCTTGGGTATCAGTCGGCAAACCCTGTATAGAAAAATCAATACCTGATTTGTCTGACGAATTAACCCGCCTGCATTTATTACGCCATAAAAAAACCTCTGATTTCTCTAGAGGCTTTTGATCTGTGCTTGTGAATTGTTAAGTCTTCACAATAAACGCTTAAACACCCAGCAATTCAACTTCAAAAATCAAAGTCGCATTCGGTGGAATAACACCGCCAGCGCCGCGTGGGCCGTAGCCTAAGCTTGCTGGAATAGTCAAGACGCGTGTGCCGCCGATTTTCATGCCTTGCACGCCTTCATCCCAACCCTTGATCACTTGCCCGGCACCCAGGCCAAATGAAAATGGTGTGCCGCGATCTTTGCTGGAATCGAATTTTTTGCCGGCACTACCATCTGGATTTTGTAACCAGCCTGTGTAGTGAACGTCAACATTATTGCCCGCTTGCGCTTCTGCGCCTTCGCCAATGATTTTGTCTTCGTATTGCAGTCCTGAAACTGTCGTAATTTGTTCCATCATTTTCCCCTAAATTCTTGATTAAAAAACTGGCGCAATTGTAGATCAAATTCGTGTTTTGGTCTTTGCTCACCAGTGTAATTTTATGAAGTATTTTGCAAAGAAGTAAAGATTAGAGTGGGTTTGTCCTGTTAAATGATCTGGGCACGGTAAAATGCAGGCTGATGTTGCGCATGCGCTCGAATCTTTTATCGCTAAGGAAAAAATTAATGAATTTACACGGTGTCATGCATTCTTGGGCGAGGGCATTGGTAGCGCAATTTCACTACCGGATTTTACTACTCAGTTTAATGCCGTTTCTTGTCTCGCTAGTTTTGTGGGGTCTGGCGATGTGGTGGGGTCTGCAAGCTTTGTTTGATTACGTGCAAGCTTTTTTCGTCAGGCACGATGCCTACGCAACGGCGGGCAATTTTTTGAGCACTCTCGGGTTGCTGACGCTCAAAACCGTGATCGTGCCTTTGATTGCCATGTGGGTTTTGCTTCCTTTGATGCTGATCACTTCATTGCTGGCAATAGCCTTAATTGCCATGCCAGTGATTAACCGTTATGTTAGTGCGCGCGATTATCCCGCGTTAGAACAAAGAAAAGGCGGATCTTTTTTCGGCAGCGTCTGGCATTCACTTTCGTCGTTTGTAATTTTTCTTGGTTTGTGGCTACTTAGCCTACCTTTGGTTTTTATTCCGCCGCTGTATTTTATTGTTCAACCTGTTTTGTGGGGATGGCTGACATATCGGGTAATGTCGTATGATGCTCTGGCCGACCATGCCGATGCAGATGAGCGTAAATCGCTGACACATTTGCATCGTAAGCCATTGCTGATTATTGGCCTGATTACCGGCGCCCTTGGTGCTGCGCCTACTATGCTGTGGTTAGGTGGCGCGATGACGATGGCTTTTCTTCCGATCATCGCCGGTTTTGCGATTTGGCTGTACGTCCTGGTATTTATTTTTACCGGGCTGTGGTTTCAATATTATTGTCTGGCAGCCTTGCAGGCGCATCGGTCTACAGTAGTAAGTTGAATCCTAAGTGTCGTCATCCTCGCATGTTTTTAGCGTGGATCCAGAGCGCAAATAAATACATTTTAAAATCAAATTACGGAGGCAAGTATGGCGATCGGTCTGATCATTATTGGCGATGAAATTTTGTCGGGCAAGCGCGTCGACAAGCATCTGCCCAAGGTCGTCGAGCTATTGGCTACGCGCGGATTGCAGCTGGATTGGGCTGAGTATATTGGCGACGACAGGGCGCGCATAGTCGCGACTTTGCAGCGCAGTTTTTCCAGTAACGATATCGTATTTTCTACCGGTGGTATCGGTGCTACGCCAGATGATCATACCCGCCAGTGCGCTGGCATTGCGCTTGACTTGCCTTTGATCTTGCATCCGGAAGCTAAATCCTTGATTCAGCAACGCATTACTGAAATGGCGATAGAAGCAGGTAAGACGCCAGATCTGGAATCGACTGAAAATTTGCAACGATTAAAAATGGGTGAGTTTCCGCAAGGCGCCGACCTCATCCCCAATCCTTTCAATAAAATCCCTGGATTTGCCATCCATAATCACTATTTTGTACCAGGTTTTCCGGTCATGGCATGGCCTATGCTGGAATGGGTGCTCGATACACATTACGCGCATCTGTTTCATCAAACACCGCGTGATGAAAAAGCCGTCTTGGTATTTGAAGCGATGGAATCGACCTTAACGCCGATGATGGAAGCGCTGGAAGAAAAATATCCGTTAGTCAAAATATTTAGCCTACCTAGTGTCGGCGATCATCAAACACGTCGGCACATCGAGCTTGGCGTTAAAGGCGAGCCAGAGCAGGTCGCTGCAGCATTTGATGAAATGCTGGCTGGTTTGGATAGCTTTAATGCCGAATATATCCCGGCCTGAAATAAAATATACGCGTATGCAAAAATTTAAATTTACCTTGTTTTCGTTTAGAGACATCCTGATCGCCTTTGGCCCTATGGCGTTGATGATCATTCTGGTTTGTGGCATCGCTTACAAATGGGTCGATCCGGCACCGCCAGACGTGATTGATTTTTCTGCGGGGCAGGAGAACAGCGATTACGCCGGCTTTGCGAAACGCTATGCAGAAGAATTGGCTAAAAATAAGATCGCACTTAGGCTGCAAAACTCAGAAGGTTCACAAGAAAATTTACAAAAAATCAGTGATCCCGATTCTGAGATTGAAATAGGTTTCGTGCAAAGTGGTTCGACTGATGAAGCCGAAGCTGAGAGTAAGGGCTTGGTGTCTTTAGGCAGTTTATTTTACGAGCCTATCTGGATTTTTTATCGCGGCAACAAAGAACTCACAAGTATCAGCCAACTCAAAGGCAAGACCATTAATGTCGGCACTGATGGCATGGGCGTGTCGCGCCTCTTCAAACAGATTTTATCTGTGAATGGCATGCAAGAGTCAGACGTTACGTTGCAAAAAATGGCGAATACGCCAGCCAGCATAGCGCTGTTGGCAGATAAGATTGATGTGTTGGTGATGAGCTCCGCATCGGATTCGCCTTTGCTGCAAACGTTATTGCGCACACCTGGCATCAAGCTATTTGATTTTGTTCAGGCAGAAGCGTATAGCCGGCGCTTTCCATTTTTGTCGCACGTGATTTTGCCACGCGGGATTGTGGATTTTGGCAAGGATATTCCTTCCCGTGATTATCATTTGATTTCACCCACGGCGACCCTGGTCGCGCACGAGAGCTTGCACCCGGCGCTGATCGGCCAGTTGCTGCTGGCTGCGCAAAAAATTCATGGTGGCGCTGGCTGGTTTCGCAAGCAAGGTGAGTTTCCCTCAGATCGCTACACGGAGATTCCGGTAGCGGCGCAGGCAGAAAAATTTTATAAAAATGGTCCGCCGTTTTTCCAACGTTACCTAAGTTTTTGGCTGGCGAATTTTCTCGAACGCATGTGGGTAGTCATACTCGCATTAGGCGCGTTGTTTTTGCCTTTATCGAAAATTATTCCACCGCTGTACGTCTGGCGTATTCGTTCCCGTGTGTACCGCTGGTATGGGCAATTGCGTTTGGTTGAGCAGGCGATTGACGATGTGACCGAAGATCAGCGCAAAACCGTCGGCGAGCAACAGTTAAAAAGGCTAGATGAGATCGAGGATACAGTGAATCGTATCTCTATCCCGCTGTCGTATGCGGAAGAGTTATACGGCTTGCGCAGTCATATTAATTTTGTGCGCAAGCGGGTGCAGGCTTTGGTCAGTCCTTAATTGATTTTAGTTGGATTGGCTTGCTTCGTCATTTGGCAGTATCAAAATTTATACATGACACCCAATGAAAACATATTGTTCACCGCTTTGTGATTGCCGCTATATTTGTTTGGCAATCGATCCCAATCTGCCGTGAGACTGAGATTTTTTGTCATGGCGTATTTGGCGCCCAATCCAATCACCGGGGCAAACCAGGACGAGTTTGACTCATAGATATCTGGAGAGAATTTGACTGAGCTATGTGCGTAACTGCTACCAAGACGCGAATGAAGTGAGAAGTCGTTATTAAAGCTCACATCCAATTTGTAGAGCAACGCCACACCAGCAGTTTCGCCAGCGCCAGCGACAAGTTTATTTTGAAGCGAATAACTGGCTTTGTTAGCGCCCACCTGATAGCCCATCGCTTCTATTCCGTGGGTGATATTAAAACCATTGTAGGGCAGGGCGTCAAACATATATCCCGCATAGATTTTACCGGTATTGGTGCCGGCTCTTTCGCATGGGTCGTCAAAACCACATTTCACTTTGCTATGTGTGTATGCCGACAAGCCAACACCGATGTAGACATCAGATGCAAGAGCGTCCGTGCTCAATGCAAGATTGCTGAGAATGGCGCCAGAGATTAACGCGATAGATGAGATTCGATAGCGCTTGAACATGATGATCCCAAGGGAAGTGAATTTGGCAGCGAGGATAGAAGATCTATCGTGACGCCGCCAATTCTTAGTGCCAGGAAGATAGATCCGAGCTTTTTGGTATCGGATAATGGTGCTTGTGATTTTCTTTGAACTTTTTTATGGAAATGTGATCTGCACAGCGTAAGGGCGAGTATTTATTTTACTGATTAGTTAGTAATCTCAAATGGCCATTTACGTCATTCTAGCGGCGGCGGGAATCCAGAAACTATGTCGCGCGAAGCGCGCCAATATTGACGTTACGCGTGGTGAACGAACTAGATTTTCGCATGCACGAGAATGATGGAAATACCTATGGAAGCGCGGATTTATTCGATTTCGTCATCCTCGCGAAAGCGGGGATCCAGTTTTCAACCTGTCTGCGAAGCGACATAACGGTCGTGCTTCGCACGAAGTAAATGAAAACTGGATCCCCGACTAAAACATTCGGGGATGACGAATAAATCCGCGCTTCCCTATAGCCTGAGCTTGGTAATTATTCGGTTTTACTTCTTTCGCAGCGGCATCAGTAAAGCCCTCAAATCATTATGATCAATTTCATACATCAAGGCCAGCAAGCCGCCAATTTCACCTTTGGGGAATCCTTCGCGTGAGAACCAGGCCAGATAATCGCCAGGCAAATCGGCAATGACACGCCCCTGATATTTACCAAAGGGCATCTCACGGGTGAGTAAAAGTGCCAGATCTTCTGCTTGCATGGGTTTTCGACTTTATTTAAGGTGACTAGAACGGGCAAAGGCCAAATGCTACAATTTGCACCACGATTTTCTATTATAAAGGTCTCTATCATGCTCCCTAGTGCCTATCCGACACCTTACGAACAAGGTAATGCCAATCAGACTACAAGCTGGCAGCAATGCATTCCATTTTACGAAAAATTGGCGACTGATTTTCCGCACGTTCTGCATTTCTCACAAATCGGCGTCTCGGATAATGGCATTCCTATGCATGCGGGTGTCATCACCAGCGATGGGATTTTTGATCGCGATCAACTCAAGCAGGCAACGCGGCCAGTTTTTTTTAATAATAACGGAATCCATCCTGGCGAGCCAGAAGGTATCGATGCCTGCATGGCCTTGGTCAGGGATTTTTGTACCCAGCCAGAACGCTTGGCAGGTCTCGGCCAAACAGTATTCCTGTTCATCCCGATTTATAACGTCGATGGCTGCCATAACCGGCAAAATACGTCGCGCGTGAATCAAGAGGGCCCGGAGTTATTTGGCTTTCGCGCGAATGGCCGCAATCTCGATCTGAATCGCGATTTCATCAAGTGCGATAGCCTGGCGGCGCAAGTCTTCAATCAGTTTTTTAGCGCGTGGGACCCGGATGTTATGGTCGATACCCATACCTCTAACGGTGCCGATTATAGTTACACCATGACCTTGATACAAACCCAGGCCGATAAGTTGGGTGACGGCCTCGGCCCATTCTTGCGCAATAAAATGTTGCCGGCGATTTATCAAGAGATGGAACAGCGAGGCTGGCCGACTTGTCCGTATGTCAACCCAATTAAAGTCACCCCCGACGATGGCATAGAAGATTTTTTAGAAACGCCACGATTCTCGACAGGTTACGCCGCCTTGCATCACACCATAGGTTTTATGCCAGAGACGCATATGCTAAAGCCCTATGCAGACCGTTACGCCTCCATGCGCGCGCTAGTCGAAACGGTATTGGGCTTCAGCATAAAAAACGCCACACACATCCAATATTTGCGTACCAAGGCCAGGCATGCTGCGGCACTAAAAACGCAATGGCCAGTGCAATGGAAGGCGGACCACAGTCAGCATTCTAGCTTCCGTTTCAAAGGCTACAAAGCGGTGTACTCAGCCAGCAAGCTCGGCAATTACACGCGCCTGTCGTACGACCGTAGCCAGCCGTGGGAAAAGGATATCTCCTACTACGATCATTTTGTCGAAGACGTGGTGATTCAAACGCCCAAAGCTTACCTGATACCGCAAGCGTGGCGCGAGGTGATCCAGCGATTGCAGTGGAATAAAATCGAGCTGCAGCGCCTGACAGAAGAGCAAATGTTTCAGGCACAAAGCTATCGCATCAAAAATGTGAAATCGCGCGTACATGCCTATGAAGGGCATATGTTTCATGATGAGTTAGAACTCACAACACAAGCGGAAACTATCCATGCCAGGGCCGGTGATTATCTGCTATATCTGAATCAAGAAAATGCCCGTTACGCAGTAGAGACGCTAGAGCCGCAAGCGCACGATAGTTTCTTCCGCTGGGGATTTTTTAACAGCGTGCTAGAGAAGAAAGAAGCGTTTTCAGATTATGTCTTTGAAGACAGCGCGCTGGAAATGTTAGAGGCAGAGCCAGAGCTAAAGGATAAATTTAAAGATTGGAAAGCGCAGCATCCAGCGCTGCTGAGTAATCAAGATGCGGTACTCGGCTTTATCTTCGCCAACGGCAAGCGTTTCAATGAACCTGAATGGCGGCGTTATCCGGTGTTTTCATTGATGACTTTGCCATGACGAAAATCTTGTGATCACGCTCTACGAATACATGCAACAACCACGCTTTTGGATAGCACGCGATGAAGATGGCTATTGGTTAGTACCTGCCCGCAACGGCGGTTGGGATGAACGTAGCCCGTTCGTGGGACGTGTCGGGTATCTGGCAGAATTGACAGATTTGGATGGGGTAGATTTGGGTTTGCCCCCAGTGTAGCTTTTTTTAACCTCGTTTTTCACGGTATAAGCCAAATAAGTAGGCTTGTTCCGTGAAAAATTCAATTGTTTGTTGCGCACCAATCAACTGAATAAAAATATTTCCCCAAATGCAATCATTGGTAGTTAAAATCTTTGATTGTAGCGAACTCAAATCGACTTTTTATTTAAGGGAACAAAATGTCAAAACTTTTAGATTACCTCAATATCCTCGATAAAGATGCGGCTGAACGTGAGGCGTATATCAAAGACCCCAAAGCTGCAATGACTAAGTATGGCTTGTCTGACAAAGAGCAGGAAGCGATGATGTCTGGAGATAAAAAACAGGTGGCGGATTTACTTGGTATTTCTTCTGATGAGCTTCATAGCTACATCATGCCACCCTCAATGAATTAATATTGATTGTTTGGGATGGCAGTACCAAAGAATTTTATTGCTTTGAGAATTCTGGCGACAATCATCATTGTCGCCGGGTTCGGCATGGCACCACCTATCTCTGCAGTAGAGAACACTAAGATTGATGCTTTATTTGCTGATGTAGAACAAAAAATACAAACAGCACCTGAGCAAACAGTACTTCCACTTGTTGACTTGCAAAAATTTGAGTCGACGCTTAATCAAAGCCAAAAAAATAAATTTTACTTATTAAAGGCAAGGTCACTTGGTTTGCGTGGCAAGTTTAGTGAACAAATATCTTTCATTCAAGCGAAGATAACTGATGTCGAAGACGCTGATTCCAGAGCTCAAATTTTGTATTATTTATCAGGCGGATATGCCAATCTAGGTAATTACGAACAAGCATTGATTGCGATGAACGATGGAATCGTATTATTGCCAAAGCTTAAAGACCTTCGTGCAAAGGTTGGAGTTCTGTTATCTGCAGTCACATTATTTAACTTATTGGGGTTCTATGATGATGCTTTGCTCTATGCAGAACGAATTTACAATTTAGATTCGAATGATCCATTTAGTGTTAGTAAATGTATGGGTATCGCAGAAAAAGTTGAAATTAATTTTTTAAAAAAAAGTAGCACAGCTGCTAGAGATTTATTACCTGAAGCGATAAAGACATGTGATGGAAATGGTCGTAAAATAATTTCTATAATGATGAGGAGTTCGGCTGCGATTGATTCAATTGATAATAAAAATTGGGAGCATGGATTGGCGATTGCTTTGCCCGTACTGAAAGAGTTGTCACAATCGAGTGAAAATTCGCATTACGTTATTAAATTGGAAGAGGCGATTAGTCGAGCATACTTAAATTTGAATAAGTTAAACTTGGCAGAACGCTACGGTCTTCAAGCCTGGAATCGTGCGAAGCTCGAAAACATGGATCAGCTATTGGAAAAAATTAGCGAAACCATGGCGAAAATAAAACGCGCCCTAGGTCAATCCGACAGCGCCATGGATTACTTCGAGATTAATCTGGCGCTGAAAAAGAAAATGCTGGACGATCAGCTGCAAAAAAACTTGGCTTACCAAAGAGTTAAATTCGATACGCAAGATAAAGTAAATCAGCTGGTATTAGCGGAACAAAAAAATAAAACCCTGCAAGTAGAAAAAACTTTGCAGCAAGGTAAAAATCAAAATCTGCTTTTATTGATCACGCTTAGTCTCATCTTGCTGACAATTGTTGGTGCCTGGCTGATCCGGACTTTGTGGCAAAAAAATATCTTCAAGGTTTCTTCGCAAATAGATGGGCTGACCCAGATTAGTAATCGTGCATATTTTATCGATTCGGCTAAACTCGCCCTCAAAAATCCGGTAAATAGCGTGACCTTAATTTTGTTCGATATGGATCACTTCAAAAGTATCAACGATACCTTCGGGCATTCCACTGGTGATTGGGTGTTAAGGACGGTTTGTAACGTGGTTAAATCGCAATTGCGACCAACGGATTTATTTGGTCGCCTGGGCGGTGAAGAATTTGCGATCTGTCTGGTTAACTTATCTGAGCAAGGTGTTTTTGCATTGGCGGAACGCTGTCGCGATGAGGTCGCTGCAATCGATACCAAGCCCAGTGGGTCTCAATTCTTGATTTCAGCCAGTTTTGGTATCGCAACACACGGTGTCCGGGGAAATACGAGCTTTGAAGATATTTTGGCGGCGGCTGATAAAGCTTTATATTTTTCGAAAAATGGCGGCCGTAACGTGGTTTCAGTGTTTCAGTAGGCTAAAAATGCATATTTTTCGCGATAAATGCACTGTTATGTTATACAAATCTTTGTTTTATTGAAATTCTTTCCCTAAGTATTTCATAGTTAGTTAAAATCTTCGCTTGCTGCAAATCCCTATCAACTTTTTTCAAGCGAACAAAATGTCAAAACTTTTAGATTACCTGAATACTCTCGATAAAGATGCTACTGCACGTGAGGCGCATAATAAAGATGCCCGGGCAGCCATGGCTAAGGCTGGCTTGACAGATGAAGAGCAGAACGCTTTCGTTTCTGGTGATAAAAAGAAAATGGCGAAGTTAATGGGAATTCATGAAGATGCTGTTCCAGCAACAGCAAATCAGGTAACCCACGACACTTACTAACAAAAAGTGTTTGGCGGCAGTAATGACTTATCGATCAATTCAAAGACTTTTTGTATTGGCGCTGCTCGCCGCCTTATTTGCGATAGGGAGTTCCGTGGCAGCGGAGCAGAAATTGTCCGTCGACGAATTGTTGAATTCGTTGAGTGCGACTTTGAAAACAGCTCCGGAAAAATCCATTGGCCTACTCACTCGATTACAGGAACTTAGGTCTACTTTTAGTGAAAAACAAATTGAACGCTTTACACTTTTAAAAGCCTCGTCGCTTGGATTACGAGGTAAACAATTAGAGCGTATTGATTTGGTGAAGTCGTATGTCGAACAGGTTTCTAATCCTGATTCCCGACTTAAGTTTTTATATGAATTATCTGATGCATATACACGCCTAGGCGATTATGAAAATGCATTAAAAGCGATTAACGAGAGTATTTTATTGCTTCCAAAGGCAATAAGTGTCAACGCAAAAGTGGCGACTTTATCGGCCGCAATTTCGTTATCGATTTCGCTTCATACCTACGATGATGCGCTAAAAATTGCCGAACGCCTTTATTCACTGGAAGCAAAGAACGGAGATTTTTTTGCAAAATGCTATGGCCTTGCTGATCGAATAAGAATTAATTTTTTAATGGGTAATAGCGCAGACGCCCGATCAATGTTGCCTGAAGCGATTGCTGCATGTGATGGTGACAATCGTAAAATGATGACATTGGTCGTCAAAACGAGGGCCGTAGTTGATTTGATTGATACCGGTCACTATGGTGAAGGTATTAATGAGGGAGCTCCGCTGCTACTTGAATTCTCGAAGACTAATGATGCCTCAAGTATACTTACTCAACTTGAAGAGGCAATTGCTCGCGGCTATTTAAAAAAAGGCGATTTGGTTCGTGCTGAACAATATGGCCTACGTGCATACCAACGCTCGACATTGGAGAACGCTTTTGAAATGCGGGAAAAATCTAGCGAGACCATGGCAAAAATAAAACGAGCACTAGGCCAATTAAATAGCGCTATTGAATACTACGACATCAACTTGGAACTAAAAAAGAAAGTCCTCGACGATCAGCTGCTTAAAAATTTAGCTTACCAAAGAGTGAAGTTCGATATGCAAGACAAAGCCAATGAGTTGGCACTATCAGAACAAAAAAATAAAACACTTACCATCGAGAAAGCCTTGCAGCAGGGGAAGAATCAAAATCTCCTTTTGTTAATGACACTGGGTTTAATTCTTTTGAGCATACTTGGCGCATGGTTGGTTCGAACCTTGCGGCAAAAAAATATCTTCCGCACTTCTGCCCAAATAGATGGGCTGACACAGGTCAGTAACCGCGCGCATTTTATGGAATGTTCTACCCAGGCGTTCAAAGATTCCGACGGTCATGTGAGCGTGGTGTTGTTTGATATGGATCACTTTAAAAAAATTAACGATACCTTTGGTCATGCTGCAGGTGATTGGGTGCTAAAAACGGTTTGCGATACAGTGAAAACACACTTACGAAAAACCGATATATTCGGCCGTCTGGGTGGAGAGGAATTTGCCATTTGTCTATCTGGTATCAATCAAGAAGAAGTGCTGGCACTGGCGGAACGTTGCCGCGTTGCGATCTCTGAAATTGACTCTAATCCTTGTGGATTTAGTTTCCTGATTACCGCCAGTTTTGGTCTTGCCACACGTGGCATACGTGGTCATAGTAATTTTGAAGAGACGTTAGCCGGGGCTGACAAAGCTTTGTATTTCTCCAAAAATGAGGGACGAAATCGCGTCTCGGTTTTTCAGTAAATTAAACAATAAATAAAAGTACAAAACAGCACAATGATGACAAGCCAAAAACAAGGTAAATTGATCTGCGTAGGCACGGGTTTGCGCATGGCAGGGCAACTGACACCCATCGCGCGGAGTTATATAGAAACTGCGGACGTCGTGATTGCGGCAGTGCCGAATATTTTTGCACGCAAATGGTTACAAGATATTTCTAAAGAATATATCTGCCTGCTCGGTCATTACAGCGCTTGCGATGAGGAGGGTAAGAACCGGCGTGATACCTATCGCAACATGGCCGATACTATCTTGGCCGAAGTACGTGCCGGCAAGACAGTTTGTGCGGCTTTTTATGGCCATCCGGGCATATTCGCCTGTATTTCGCATATGGCAATTGCCGATGCGCGCGCGGAAGGTTTTCACGCCGAGATGTTGCCTGGTATCTCAGCCGAAGATTGCCTGGTCGCTGATCTCGGCATAGACCCAGGTCGCACCGGCATGCAGTCGATGGAGACGACCCAGTTCATGATTTATGAACGTAAGATTGACCCGACTGCCTTGCTGATTCTGTGGCAACCAGGTCTGGCGGGTGAGCTTAGTTTGAAACGTTTTGATACCACACCAGCCAAATTGCAAGTATTAGTGGATAAGCTGGCGCGTGACTATCCGCTGGATCATCCGGTGATATTGTACGAGGCAGCGACCCATCCTTTAGAGCAAACGCGTATGGATACTATTCTCTTGCGTGACTTACCGAAGGCGTCATTGCAACAAATTACTACTTTGGTGATCCCTGCAGCATTTCCTTTGAAGTTGGATCAGGCAATTATTGATGAACTCAATGCCTTGCCTGAAACAATGGAGATCTCGGAACAAGCAGCCTGATTGATATGTAAGATGAAATAAATGATGCTTTTGTAGTCGGGCGAAATGAAGTTCACTCCATCTATTTTTTTAAGCCTCTTGTGGTGAAATATATCGGAAATTTGAAGCAGTTATCGTAATAAAAATGATTACTGTGTTAGCCTAAAATGACAGAATAAGTCGCAGGAAAAGAACCTATGTCACAAAATCACAGCTTGTATCGAAATAGCGTTTACATGCTCGCAGAACGCTTTTTCATCCAGGATGAAGGCGAGCTTTTAAAGTCGCATGCGCACAAATACAATTTCGATATTTTGTTTTATTCAAAAATGGAATCCTACATTTTTGCCATGCATGGTGCCAATGACGATGATTTGTTTGTAGTTGATCTCGATGTTTTGCATAATCATCAGGCTGGGCAAAAAGACAAATCCATGTTCTTGCGTGATTTGCTCAAGCCACTGCCTGAAAATCACCAATATATTTATCTGGAAACTGAAAAGCAAAGCAGCCGATACCTATTGCAAAAAATGCTGCTTGATACGAATTGTCTCGCGTATGCAGAAAAGCCATTTAGCAGTGAAGATTTGATCGACAATTTATTTAATTTGTTTGCTCAACGAAAGCGTGACGATCTAGGTAAGGTACTGTTTTTGGGCGATTCGATTCAGCTCAACGTTGTTACCTTTGCCGAACATAATATTTCAGTCAAACACCACACTAATTTCCAAACATTACATACGGAAGTTAAACGCTGGTTACCTGATGTTGTTGTAATTGAGAGCGCCATGTTTGCCGGCGCAGAATCAATCGCCGAAATTGTGCAAAAAAATATTGCCACTGATCCTAGTCTGGAGATTATTTTTTTGCAGACGGATAATGATGCTGCATTGTCTGAAAGTGCGATTAAGGCGGGTTTTGATGTGATCATGTTGCATCAGAATAATGAAATTAGTACTGCACAACTCATTAACAGAATCAATAAAATTCGTACCAATAAAAATTTAATATCCAAGGATAGAGCGACAGGTTTATTAAATAAGATTGGTTACAAAAAACGCGCACAAGAAAGGATTTACGAAGCTGAAAAGGTGGATATTTCTTTGGCGGTAGTGATATTTGATATCGATAAATTTAAGACTATCAATGACACCTGGGGGCATCATTTTGGTGACATCGTCATTAAGCGATTGTCGATGTTTCTGGGCCAATTTTTAGAAGAGAAAACCTTATTGAGCCGCTTTGGCGGTGAAGAATTTGTGATGTTATTCTGGAATGCGGATCACGATCAGGTTATTGCGAAACTTAACGAGATGCGTGTGGGTTTTAATGCAATTGAATTTGAAATTGCACCCGGTCAGTTTAAACAATTTTCGATTAGCGGCGGCGTATCGTTTTATCCGCAATGTAAAACAGAAAACGCATTATTTTTGCAAGCCGATGCCGCGCTGTATAAAGCCAAGACGGGCGGACGTAATCAGATTTGCGAATAAAAAAGAGGGCGTATAGCGCTTAATTTGGCGTCATTCCCGCTTGCGCGGGCACGACGAAATTTGCTTAAAACTTCAAGACCTTTTGCAACCACGTACTCATATCCCCGATTTCTTCTTCACAGACTGAGTGCTGCATCATATATTCATGCCATTCAATGCTATAGCCAAGCTCTAACAGCAAATCTCGCGACTGCTCTGCACGTAGCAGTGGAATGACTGGGTCAGCGCGACCGTGCGCTAGAAAAATCGGTGTGTGGTGATTTGCGCTATGGCGCTCATTGGTGAGAACATCGCGTAGCGGCACATAACCCGACAGACACAGCAATCCTGCCAATTTTTCCGGGTAGCGCAATCCGACTTGTAAGGCCATTGCACAACCTTGTGAGAATCCCGCCAGAATGATGCGATTAGCCGGAATGCCACGTTCTTTTTCGCGCTCTATCAATTGTTCAATACTGCGCTGCGAGAGTCTTAAACCTGCCTCGTCTTCGCGTTTGGCGATGTCGGTACCTAAAATATCGTACCAGGCACGCATCACGTAACCGCCGTTGATTGTCACCGGCATGGTTGCGGCATGCGGGAAGACAAAGCGAATTGCAGGGCAACCGTGCAGATTGAGTTCTTTGACGATAGGCACAAAATCATTACCATCGGCACCCAAGCCGTGCATCCAGATAACGGCGACGGTAGGATTAGGTGCGCTTTCAAGTTCTATTGTGTCGAGCAGAGATGAAGTCATGGGGCTTATTGGAAAATTTATTCGCTTGGTTTTGTTCGGATGGCTGATTTCGGGCGAAAGGCCTTGCATACCGCTTCGTTAGTTTCAATATACGGGCCGCCAATCAGGTCGATGCAATACGGGATAGCAGAGAAAATGCCTGTAACCAATTGCGTGCCGTCAGCATCTTTCAGGCCTTCCAGGGTTTCCTTGATGGATTTTGGTTGGCCCGGCAAATTCAGGATTAAGGCAGCATGGCCGGCGGTTTCTCGAATCACTGCGACTTGTCTCGATAAAATGGCAGTGGGGACGAATTTTAAGCTGATCTGGCGCATTTGTTCACCAAAGCCTGGCATCTCCTTGGTAGCCACCGCCAGCGTGGCTTCTGGCGTCACATCGCGTCGTGCCGGGCCGGTGCCACCGGTGGTAATCACCAGATCACAATGGGCCTGATCTACCAAGCCAATTAAGGCTAGTTCGATGGCATCACGATCATCTGGTATCAAGCGTGTTTCCATGCTCCACGGAGTTGCCAGAGCAGCGCCAAACCATTCTTGTAAGGCAGGCAAACCTTGATCTTGATAGATGCCGGTGGAAGCGCGATCCGAGATAGAGACTAGCCCTATGCGCAACGCGCGTTCACCCACCATTTCACTCATCGTCCTCTTCCTCGTCACCAGCTTCCTCATCATCAACATTGCCAGCGGCCGATGCTTTCGATAATTCTTTCAATAGTTGGAAAATTTCGCGATAGGCCTTCGGCGGTTTGCTCTCGGCTTGTTCTTTGCGTGCATTGCGTATCATGGTGCGTAATTGCTGCGCATCAATCTCGGGATGCTCGGCCATCAACTCCGTTACCGCTGTGTCGCTGGCGAGTAATTTGTCGCGACGACGTTCGAGTGCGTGCATCGCGGCTGTTTCTGATTTAGATGCACCTTTCCAGCTATCGATGGTTTTTTGGATCAAGGCTATTTCAGCCTCATCCAGCGTACGCATCTTTTTGCCGACGAATTGCAACTGACGACGACGACCTTCATGATCCTTGATTTTTTGACATTCAAGAATCGCGTCACGGACATCTTCTGGCATAGGCACGCGTTTAACACGGTCACGGGCTTGATCGATCAGCTCTTGGCCTAGCTTTTGCAGGCCAGTCATCTCACGTTTTAACTGAGATTTAGATGGACGTTCGTACTCTTGTTCGAACTCGGTGGATTTGAAGCCACAAGAGCCTCTATTTGGATTTGGCATAATTGACTCGCCTTTATTCTATAAACTTATTGAAACGGCTGCTATGATACCATTTTCATTCACGTAGCCAAAGAAACCCAGCCTATGAGCAAGCCAGTTTTTACCCATACTCAGGATCAATTGAAGCAAATTGCACAGGATATGTTGCGTTTTGCCCGTGAAAAAGGCGCATCTGATGCCGCAGTCGAGATCAGCGAAGGCGGTGGATTATCCATCAGCGTACGCAAGGGCAAGGTCGAAACAATAGAGCAAAATCGCGATAAAGGAATCGGCATTACCGTGTATGTCGGTCAAAAACGTGGCAATGCCAGCACGTCGGATTTTTCACAAAAATCCCTGCTTGATACGGTCGATGCAGCCTACAATATTGCCCGCTTCACGGCAGAAGATAATTGTGCCGATCTGCCAGAAGCCGATTTGCTTGAAATGCATCCGCAAGATTTAAAATTGTTTTACCCGTGGTTAGTCACCGCCGAAGAAGCAATTGAACTGGCACGACGTACCGAAGCTGCCGCCTTTGCGGTGGACAAACGCATCACCAATTGCGAAGGCGCTGGTGTGCATGCCCAACAATCGCATTTTGTGGCGGCCAATTCGCGCGGTTTTATCGGCGGCTACCCTTTCTCACGCCATACGATTTCAGTCTCGCCGATAGCGGGAAAAGGCGCACGTATGCAGCGCGACGACTGGTACACCTCACAACGCAATGCCAAAAAATTGGCACAACCTGAAGCGGTCGGCCAATATGCCGCAGAGCGCGCCTTGGCTCGCCTGAATGCGCGCAAACTGACTACCCGCAAATGCGCGGTCTTGTTTGAAGCGCCGCTAGCGGCTGGCTTATTGGGCTCGTTCGTGCAGGCGGTTTCAGGCGGTGCCTTGTACCGTAAATCGAGTTTTTTGCTCGATTCACTAGGGACGCAAATATTCCCAAATCACATACAAGTGTTGGAAGACCCGCATGTGATCGGCGGCGTAGGTTCATCGCCGTTTGATGATGAGGGCGTCAAGACTCAAAGGCGCGATGTGGTCAAAAACGGCGTTTTACAAGGTTACTTTTTGTCGTGCTACTCGGCACGTAAACTTGGCATGAAAACTACGGGGAATGCCGGCGGGTCGCATAATCTGACCTTGGGTTCGACATTGACTAAACGCACTGATAATTTTAGTGCCATGCTCAAAAAGATGGGTACAGGCTTGTTAGTGACAGAACTGATGGGGCAGGGCGTGAATTATGTGACGGGAGACTACTCACGTGGTGCCTCAGGTTTTTGGGTGGAAAACGGTGTGATCCAATATCCGGTAGAAGAAATCACCATCGCTGGCGATATGCGCGAGATGTTCAAACAAATTGTGGCGATAGGCGCAGACACCTTAATCCGGGGTACCAAACAAACTGGTTCCATTCTGATAGAAAGCATGACGGTAGCGGGAAGTTAATCTTGTCTGGCTTGCTTAGTGTCGTACTTTGGAATACGTAGAAATACTTAAAGTAAATGAGTGATATGCGTGTGCCAATTTATTGGAGTGCACCTAAGTTATTGATAAGGATAAGAAAAATGTTAAATTTGCCTTACATTTGCAAATATATTTAACTTGAGTATTTGCAAATGTTGCATTGCAATGCAAACAAAGATTGCGAGCATTTTAGACTGCCCATAGAATGTTTTTTGGTTGCGTTGGTAGTACCCATTTATTGACCAGAAACCGAAAATTTTCGGAATAATTATCATATTGGAGACAGCATGGAACGTCGTTCCTTTCTTAAAAAAGCAGCAGTAAGTGCGTCTGTTGGAGCCGTTAGCGTAGTCGCTGCAGCACCGGCATTGGCAGAAACCCCAACGCTTAACTGGCGTTTGGCATCAAGCTTCCCTAAAAGTTTGGATACCATTTATGGCGCAGCCGAAGTTTTTTGCAATCGCGTTAAAGAACTGACGGAAGGCAAATTCAATATTCGTCCTTTCGCCGGTGGCGAAATTGTTCCTGGCCCTGCGGTATTAGACGCAGTCAAAGATGGTACGGTCGAAATGGGCCATACCGCTTCTTACTATTTTTTCGGTAAAGATCCGACTTTTGCTTTTGATACAGCAGTGCCATTTGGCCTCACATCACGCCAGCAAACTGCTTGGATGTTGCATGGCAATGGTATGAAATTGATGCGTGAATTCTTCGCTGAATACAATGTGGTGAACTTCTTGGGCGGTAATACAGGTACCCAAATGGGTGGCTGGTTCCGTAAAGAGATCAAGAGCGTAGAAGATCTTAAAGGTCTTAAATTTCGCGTTGGTGGTTTCGCAGGCAAGGTCATGACCAAGCTAGGCACAGTACCACAACAGATCCCTGGCAGCGATATTTATACCGCACTGGAAAAAGGTACGATCGATGCAGCTGAATGGGTAGGTCCATACGATGATGAGAAACTTGGCTTCTATAAAGTTGCTAAGGTCTACCATTATCCTGGCTGGTGGGAAGGTGGAGCGCAGTTGTCGTTCTATGTCAGCAAAAAAGAATGGGACAAATTGCCGAAGCTGTTTCAGGCTGCAATTGAAGTCGCAAGCATGGAAGCGCATACCGATATGCAGGCAAAGTATGATGCAAAAAACCCTGCTGCTTTGGGCCGTCTCTTGCAAAACAAAATTTCATTGAAACCATTCCCTCAGCCAGTGATGGAAGCCTGTTTCAAAGCGGCGCAAGAAACGTACACCGAAGAAGCTGCGAAGAACCCTAAGTTCAAAAAGGTCTACGATGACTGGGTTGCTTTCCGGAATAACCAAGGTCAATGGTTTAATGTGGCTGAGCAATCTTTTGCCAAATTCAATATGTCACGCGCCTTGAAATAAGTCGTCATTGCTTGAGTAAAAAACCGCATTTGGTGCGGTTTTTTTTTGCCCGGTTTTACAGGGAACAGGGTCGTATGAATTTTTTTACGCATATTTTTTCTATTTCTAATGAGTTCGCGCAATAAAAAACCCGCTGAATGAAGCGGGTTTTTTATATTGCTAGCTTACTTAAATTATTGAGTGAATTTAGGTGTTGCAGGTTCATCCTGCTTGTCGTCTTGCGGCTTGTCTGCACCGTCAGGCAGATTGACCGGATTGGCGTCGTCAACCGGGATAGTGATATTCAACTGAACATCTTCTTTCATGTTGGACTTTTTCTCAACCGAGACAATATTCGGGAAGGCAATAATCAAACTCACCATGATCACTTGAGCGAGAACAAAGGGGATCGCACCCCAGTAGATATCGCTGGTTTTGACTTCTTTCGGGGCGACCGACCGAAGATAAAACAGCGCGAAACCAAACGGTGGATGCATAAAGGAGGTTTGCATATTCACGCCGAGTAAGACACCAAACCAGATTAGATCGATTCCCATTTTTTCTGCGACCGGGCCGACTAGCGGAACGAGAATAAAGGCAAGCTCGAAGAAATCTAAAAAGAAGGCCAGTACGAAGAATAGAATGTTGACGACGATTAAGAAACCGACTTTTCCGCCTGGTAGCGAGGTCAGTAAATGCTCAACCCAAAGATCACCATTGACACCGCGAAATACCAGGGAAAACACAGTGGAGCCGATCAGGATAAACATAACGAAGCAAGATAGCCGAGAAGTGGAATTCATAGCCTGTTTGGTAAGGTCCCACGAGAGTCGACGTTTCATCATTGCCAAAACCATCGCACCAAATGCACCCATACCACCTCCCTGGGTTGGCGTTGCCATTCCAATGAAAATGGTGCCAAGAACAAGAAAGATCAGCGCCAGTGGTGGGATAAGGACAAAGACAACTCTTTCTGCCATACGCGACAGTAGCCCAATCTTGAATTGACGATTGAGTATGGCCAGCACAAAAGCAAATGCAATACCGATGCTGGCAGAGTAAATGATCAGTTCATCAGTCGCGACATCTGGATGGCCTGCGGTATAGTATTTTGAGTAAGCGACACTAGCGCCTATACTCATGACTAATAAAATTAACAAAGAAACCGCGCCACTGTCGCCGTTGGTTTGGCGTAAATTGCGTGCCTCTAATGGAAGTGCCGGCACCCAATGCGGTTTCAAAATAGAAATAAGGAAAATGTATCCTGCATACATCGCGGTCAAGGCCAAACCCGGAATGAAGGCAGCTTGGTACATATCACCAACGGAGCGCCCCAATTGATCTGCCATCACGATCAAGACCAGTGAAGGAGGAATGATTTGTGCCAATGTGCCGGAAGCGGCGATGACTCCAGCCGCGACTTTTTTATCGTAACCATAGCGCAACATGACGGGTAGCGAGATCAGACCCATAGAGATGACGGACGCGGCCACCACGCCAGTCGTTGCAGCCAATAAGGCACCAACAAAAATCACGGCATACGCAACGCCGCCGCGCAAAGGGCCGAATAGCTGACCGATGGTATCGAGCAGGTCTTCAGCCATCCCCGACCTTTCCAGTATCAAGCCCATGAAAGTGAAAAAGGGAATTGCTAAAAGAGTGTCGTTCGACATAATACCAAAGATGCGGTTTGGTAAGGCCTGCAAAAGTTCCGGTTTTAGCAGACCAAACTCTATGCCTAAAAAAGCGAAAAATAGACCGTTGGCAGCCAGTGCAAACGCGACCGGGAAGCCAGAAAGTAGAAATAGTACTAGAGTGGCAAACATGATCGGTGCCATGTTTGCAATGAGAAATGCCGTCATTTTGTATAATCTCCGCGGGTTCTTATTGTAAATTGTTGGCGGTTTTAATCGCCTCAATTTCTTCTTCAGGCGTGGCTGCGTGTTTGTCAAACTCATTGGCAGCGACTACGCCTCGAAGGAATCCTATGCGTTTGATTAACTCTGACATGCCTTGAAATGTAAGCAAGAAAAATCCAATTGCTATCAACGATTTTGCTGGCCAGACGATCAAGCCGCCAGCATTGCTAGAGACTTCTTGACTATGGATAGAGACGAGTGCGAATGGAATCGCGAAGTAGAGGATGAGTCCCGCCATAGGCAATAAAAAGAATGTGAAGCCAAAAATATCTATCCAAACCTGAGTACGTTTGGAAAATAGTCCAGAAATAACGTCGATGCGTACATGTTCGTTTCTGCGCAAAGTATAAGGTGAACCAAGCAGAAATACAGCCGAGAATAAATACCACTGAATTTCCAGCCAGCCATTGGAACTATTTTTGAAGATATACAGGTATAGCGCGTTGCCGGTACAGATCAGCACTGCCGCAAGCAATGCCCAACTCACTGCATGGCCAACTTTTTCATTGAACGCGTCGATAAACCTCGAAATCGAGATGAGAAATTTCACTTTTTTGTCTCCTTATGGGATGGGATTTTTCTGCATCTATCAGTTAGAAATCGTAGATGCATCTATTTTGTTGGAACAA
>JANYFV010000115.1 GCA_025359635.1 Undibacterium sp.
GCTTTTGCTTCGCCGCCGAATTTTTTCGACAGAACTGTAGCGATCGCTGCAGTCAATGTTGTTTTACCGTGATCCACGTGACCAATAGTGCCGACGTTGACGTGCGGCTTGGTGCGTTCGAACTTACCTTTTGCCATTTTATTCTTCCTTCAAAAAGAACGATTAGAGTATATGCTCACCTCTTTTGGAGGTGAGCCTTCCGATGTTATTACTTAATTTATTGCTTATTTACAAAACCGATTACTTAGCTTTTGCAGTCACGATTGCGTCGATAACATTCTTCGGCGCTTCAGCGTAGTGCTTAAATTCCATAGTGTAAGTTGCACGACCTTGTGTTGCAGAACGCAATGAAGTCGAATAACCAAACATCTCGGACAAAGGCACTTCAGCCTTGATGATCTTACCGCCGCCGCCAGGAATCTCATCCATACCTTGAACCATACCGCGACGTGAGGACAAATCGCCCATCACTGTACCGGCGTAGTCTTCCGGAGTCTCAACTTCAACAGCCATCATAGGCTCGAGAATAACTGGACTAGCTTTACGGCAACCATCTTTAAATGCCATCGAACCCGCCATACGGAAAGCGTTTTCGTTGGAATCGACATCATGGTAAGAACCAAAGAACAGTGTGACTTTAACGTCAACAACAGGGTATCCAGCCAAAACGCCGGAAGCCAGAGTTTCGATCACGCCTTTTTCGACTGCAGGGATGTATTCACGAGGAACAGTACCGCCTTTGATCGCATCAACGAATTCAAAACCTTTACCTGGTTCTTGTGGTTCAATCTTCAGAACAACGTGACCATACTGACCGCGACCACCAGATTGCTTAACGAACTTGCCTTCGATCTCTTCGCAAGTCTTGCGAATAGTTTCACGGTATGCAACTTGTGGCTTACCTACGGTTGCCTCAACGCCGAATTCACGACGCATACGGTCTACAATAATTTCCAGATGCAATTCGCCCATACCACCGATGATCGTTTGACCTGATTCTTCATCAGTCTTCACGCGGAAAGATGGATCTTCTTGCGCCAGACGATTCAATGCCAAGCCCATTTTTTCTTGATCCACTTTAGTCTTAGGCTCTACTGCCTGAGAAATAACTGGCTCAGGGAAAACCATACGCTCTAAAGTAATGATAGAAGCTGGATCGCACAGAGTCTCACCAGTTGTAGCATCTTTCAGACCAACTGCAGCGGCGATATCACCAGCGTGAACTTCTTTAATCTCTTCACGTTGATTTGCATGCATCTGCAAAATACGACCAAGACGCTCTTTCTTGTTCTTGTTCGGATTAAATACTGTATCGCCTGACTTCACCATACCGGAATACACGCGGAAGAAAATCAATTGACCGACGAATGGATCCGTCATGATCTTAAACGCCAAAGCTGAGAACTTTTCAGTATCTTCAGGCTTACGTGAAGTTGGCTCGTCGTACTCATCCAAACCTTTGACAGGCGGAATATCGACCGGGGAAGGCAAGTATTCAATAACCGCATCCAGCATCGCTTGAACACCCTTGTTTTTGAAAGCTGTTCCACACATCATAGGAACGATTTCAGCGGCAATGGTACGAGCGCGAATAGCAGTCTTGATTTCGACTTCAGATAAATCACCTTCTTCAAGGTATTTATTCATCAACTCTTCGGAAGATTCAGCAGCAGCATCCAACATTTTTTCACGCCATTCTTGCGCCAACTCTGCGAGTTCCGCTGGAATTTCACGATAGTCAAACTTCATACCTTGAGATGCTTCATCCCAGTAGATAGCCTTCATCTTAACCAGATCAACTACGCCCAAGAAGTTTTCTTCTGCGCCGATAGGGATTTGCATCAAGATTGGGTTAGCCTTCAAACGTGTACGCATTTGCTCGTAGACTTTGAAGAAGTTTGCACCAGTACGATCCATTTTATTGACAAAAGCCAAACGAGGAACTTTGTACTTGTTGGCCTGACGCCATACAGTTTCAGACTGAGGCTGAACACCACCCACAGCGCAATAAACCATACATGCACCATCCAAAACGCGCATGGAACGCTCAACTTCAATCGTGAAGTCAACGTGACCTGGCGTATCAATGATATTGATATGATGCTCAGGGAAATTGTTCGCCATGCCTTTCCAGAAGCAAGTAGTCGCAGCAGAAGTGATAGTAATACCACGCTCTTGCTCTTGCTCCATCCAGTCCATGGTAGCCGCGCCATCATGCACTTCACCGATTTTATGATTTACACCGGTATAGAACATTACGCGTTCAGTTGTCGTTGTTTTACCAGCATCAATATGAGCTGAAATACCGATATTGCGGTAGCGCTCAATGGGGGTCTTACGGGCCATAGCTAATCCTAAATCTTTTAATGGACAAAACCGAGCGCAATTTTATATAAAAACTGCGCCCGGTCTGATTCAAAGTACTTACCGAAACCACTACAAAAAACTCTTGCAGCAGCCTCTCACTCTTGTTGTTAGAAACGGAAATGAGAGAAGGCTTTGTTGGCTTCAGCCATACGATGCACTTCATCACGTTTCTTCATGGCGCCGCCGCGACCTTCTGCAGCCTCCATCAACTCACCACCCAAACGCTGCGGCATGGATTTTTCGCTACGCTTGTTAGCCGCTTCACGCAACCAACGCATAGACAAAGCCATACGACGAACTGGACGAACTTCAACTGGCACCTGATAGTTTGCACCACCAACACGGCGAGATTTAACCTCAACCAATGGCTTAGCATTACTAATTGCAGCTGCGAACACTTCCAACGGATCTTTACCAGATTTCTGTTGGATGTGAGCGAATGCACCGTAGATAATGCCTTCAGCAACAGACTTCTTGCCAGACAACATCAATACGTTAACAAATTTTGATACATCTACATTACCGAATTTTGGATCCGGCAAAATATCCCGTTTCGGGACTTCACGACGACGTGGCATTTCATTTCCTTTCAATCTTCAGTTGAGCGACCGATAACAAATTTATCGATGCTCGCGGCTTGCCATCATAGCCCGCCACTTACTCAGCCCATTTAAGGCCGACACTATTCTGAATCATTTAGATTACAGAGGTTAAATTACAAGCTGATTACTTCTTAACAGCTTTAGCGCGCTTAGTACCGTATTTAGAACGAGATTGCTTACGGTCTTTAACACCTTGAGTATCCAAAGCACCACGAACCATATGGTAACGCACACCCGGCAAATCCTTTACACGACCACCGCGCAGCAAAACTACGCTATGTTCTTGCAAGTTATGGCCTTCACCGCCGATATACGAAATAACTTCGAAACCGTTAGTGAGACGTACTTTGGCAACTTTACGCAAAGCCGAGTTAGGCTTTTTTGGAGTTGTAGTATAAACGCGGGTACATACGCCACGTTTTTGCGGGCTGTTTTCCAGCGCCGGCGATTTGCTTTTAACACGTGCAGAAACACGTGGCTGGCGAATCAGTTGATTGATGGTTGGCATCGTTTTTAATCCAACAAAATACAACATTAAACACAAACCCGGAAACGGTTGCCCGGGGACTTAAATCTATATTTGCACCGGATTTTCACCCGACACACTCAATTATTAGCTTTGATTAACACCTTTAAAGAGATGCGCAACCATAACTATTTAAAATCGAGAACTCGCGAGTGTACACCCTTAAAGACGAAAGAGTCAATAAATTCACGCGGATAAAACCAATAATTAAGCGAAATATCTCGATTGCGATTAAGCCAGGACGTTAAGCTTAGTCGCTATTTCCGGCATTACAAGGTCTGAAGATCGCAAGTAGCTAAATATAGCTATAGCCCAATGTTGTCTAAAATGCAACAATGTTGCATTTACCTAATCTGAAGCAATTTTAAACTTTAGGGTCGCCTTGATCGACTCCTTTGCACCACACATCTTAATATCCTCGCAAAATCATTTATATTAGCGATCTTTCGCGAATTAATACCCTCATCCAATCAATGCCATCACTCCTACGTCTGAGCTCTCTATATATCGTAATCAGCTATTTTCTGATTTCAACAATACCATTTATTGCGCTTTTTCTTGGCAAGCCAGTTGAACATCCATTTCAGATTATTACGTTTGAATTATTTGGGTGGCTGACCTTATGGTCAGTAATGCAGCGACCCAAATACTTTCATTGGGCCTTGCTTCCTGTTTTCCTGGCGGTGCCGATCGAAATCTATCTGCGCCTGTATTACGGACAAGGAATTTCGACCCATCATTTGGGGATTATTGCCGAAACAAGTCCCAAAGAGGCCTTGGAGTTTCTTGGCAACAAAGTCTGGTTGTTATTGCTTATTGCATTGCTCATTTTGAGTTGGTGGTTTAGCATTTTTCGATTGTTTCAACAAAACTCTGTGATGGTATGGCACCATTGGTCACGCCGGTTGACTATATTTCTGATCGTGGCTGGAGTCAATGTTTGGATTTATGGTGAAGCGGTCGGAATTTCTAGCGCGCCAGCTTCCATCTCTGCAAACGTTGGCTCGTCACTAGACGTTAATTCAAGTATTGCGGAAGACGCGTCCGAAGAAACTACCAGCAGTGCTTCGCCGTCGGCGAGCGCAAGCACTGCGCAGATCGTACCTTCTAGCGCGAAGTTGACGCTGATCGAAAGAAATTACGCACGTCTTCCTGAATTACCTTACTGGGCAAAAATCCCTTACGAATACGAAACCATAGCGCAAACCTGGCCGTTTGGCTTAGGCTTGCACGCAGCCGATTTTTGGAAAGAACACCGCTACTTGTCGAAATTAGCCGAAAAAAGCCGTGACTTCCAATTCAAGGCAACACAAGTACGGAATAACGATGTAGCACAAACCATCATCGTGGTCATCGGCGAATCCTCAAGATATGACCGCTGGAGTCTCAACGGTTACGAGCGCGAAACCAATCCTCTGTTAATCCACGAGACCAACCTGGTCAGTTTTGATGATGTCGTCACAGCGGTGGCCGCTACCCGTTTATCAGTCCCCATCATTGTTTCGCGCAAACCCGCAGCACAAAGTTTAAAGGCAGGGTTTTCTGAAAAATCTTTTCTCAGCGCGTTCAAAGAGGCTGGCTTCAAAACATTTTGGCTTTCGAACCAAATGAGCTTTGGTGAATTTGATACGCCCACATCTGTCTTTGCCAAAGAAGCGGATGTCACACAGTTTTTGAATCTAGGGGGGTTCACGAACAGCTCGAATTACGATCAGATATTACTTGAGCCTGTACACAATGCGATTCACGATCCGGCGCTTAGAAAACTGATTGTTCTACACACACTTGGCAACCATTGGAACTACAGCCACCGCCATCCAAAAGAATACGACAAATGGCAGCCCTCACTCTATGGCATAAGTAACCCAGCCTACACAGATTTGAAAAACAAGCAGGCCTTAAATAATAGTTACGACAATTCCATCTTATATACCGACTGGATACTCTCGCAGCTAATCGATCAACTCAAAAAAACCGAACAAATGACTTCCATGCTTTACGTTTCTGACCATGGCCAAACGCTGTATGACAATAGCTGCAACCTGGCGTTTCATGGCCACAACACGCAATATGAGTTTCATATCCCTATGTTTATGTGGTTTTCAGATCACTACAAAAGCCAGCATCCAGACAAAATTGCGCAACTCTACAAACATAAAAAAGCAAAACTCTCGACAGAAAATGTTTTCCACTCTCTGTTGGACTTGGCTGATATCCGGTATCCCAACGACAAGCTGGAATGGAGCTTCCTCAGCCCCACGCTAACACCGCACACCCGCTATGTGGACAGCTACGGCTGGACCAATTACGACGACGCCACTTTTAAAGGCGATTGCCGCGAAGTGATGGACAAGAAAACACCTTTAGTGCAGGAAAAGTAATCACCGTGCAGAAACAGCAGATTCGTTGATACATAGTCATTTCTATCTTACACTACCCTTATGCTGCGAGAAAAGACACCTACTCTAACGTTCACTGAACAAAATCAAGGCAAGGCCTTTGCAGAAGGTGCCTGGTTGGTGCACATTCTCTCGGTCAAGCAAGTGATGGATGCGCTCAAGGCTCAACTTGAACATGCCAGCTTGCAAGCAAATCTGGAATGGGATTTGACAAGAATCTCCGCCCTGGATCATATCGGCGCGCAAATGTTATGGCAGGCCTGGGATAAAAAGCGCCCCGCAAAACTGACAATAAATTCCGCACATGAAAGCTTGTTCCATCGCTTGGAGCAAGTCAGTAAGCTGGCAATTCCTATCGTACCCAAAGCCAGACTCACGCGGGTCATGCGCCTCGGCACACTCATGCTTGGTTTTTTTGAGCACTTATTTGGCTTTGTGATCTTGCTTGGACAATTGGTGTTGGATATTGCGCGCTTTATCCGCAATCCTATGAAAGCACCGTGGAAAGAACTCTCGGCCAATATCTATCGCACTGGTTTTCAGGCGCTGGGAATTACTGCCTTGGTCGGCATGTTAATTGGCGTTGTGCTCTCGTA
>JANYFV010000122.1 GCA_025359635.1 Undibacterium sp.
GCAATTTGGGCAGTGCCAGTATTGAGACTACTTGGCACGGAGACTGGCGTACCAACTTTGAAAAAATCACCGCCAACCTGACCGTTTTGATCTTGTCCTAATTTATGTTGTTCATTGAATGCAGCTGCTAAACCGATGGCCACTCGACCTAAAGAATTTTGTGACACATCGAGAGTATTTGCGCGAAATGCAAACAACCCACCTAATTGCCCACCAGTGATGCTATTTTCAGCGATTTGAACCGTGGCACCAATATTCTCATACCCAACTTCGATTCGAGCTGGGTCGGTCAAAGAACTTGTCGCAATCAATGGATAATTTCGCTCGCCCAATATAAGTGGCTGCCCTGTACCCATGTAAACATTTAACTTTGATCCCTGTGGTGTGACTGAAACATTAACCAACTTGCTAAGTTCTGTAATCAAATGATCACGCTGATCCAACAAATCATTTGGAGCACCACCGACACTCACCGCTTTTTCGATCACATCGTTCAGCTGAGAAATTTGACTGGAATAACTATTAATTGTTCCAATAGCATCGACTATTTGATTACTCACGCCATCCCGGAGTTGATCCAATTGACCTTGAAAACTTTGCAAACGTGAAGTTAGTGCCTCCCCAGACGACAATACGGATTGTCGAGCCGCCGCACCGGCAGTGCCGCTTGGGCTTGTGGCCAAATTTTGAACAGCATTAAAAAATTCTTGCAATGCAGGCGATACACCCGACGTAGGATCAGCAACTAAATTATTAATTTGCTTAATTTGTTTTGAATAAGTGTCGGCATAATTCTGGCTAGATTGAGTCGTATTAACCTGCTGACTAATAAATTCATCATAGATTCGCTTGATTTCTCCTACCTGAGTACCTTGGCCAACAAAATTCCCACCATATGGCTGTGCTGCTGCAGTGCTTTGCAGCATAACTTGCCGGTTATAACCAGGCGTGTTTGCATTGGCTATATTATGTCCGGTTGTAGCGATTCCCAACTGTGCTGCAGCGAGGCCGCTTTGTCCGATTCCTAATATACTGGTGCCCATAAATAAACCTATTCAATTTGTATTGTGTAACTCTAAGACGGGTAATCAGTACTGTTATCGGGGCAATAGCCGAAAACTTTAATATGTGAAACTTATCAGTTATGCAGATAGTGTCTGTTTAATAATTCGCGACAACTTATTGGCATATTGAGGGTCTGTCGCATATCCGGCTTTTTGCAATCCATAAGCAAAACTACTCGCGTCTTTTGCGTTCGCAATTACATCCTGATAACGAGGATTTTTTGTCAATAACTTGGCATAGTCCTTAAAGGCATCGCTATATGAATCATAGGCTTTGAATTTTTCAACTTTACGATAAGCAACGCCATTTGAGTACTCAGTTGTCACAGCATCAACAGTCCGTCCACTCCAACCAGCACCTGCTTTCAAACCAAACACATTATGGCTAGCGGAGCCATCTATAGTTTTAATTTCACGTTTTCCCCAGCCACTTTCTAAAGCGGCCTGTCCCAACATAAATTTTGCTGGAATACCCGTTTCCAAACTTGCTTGTTCAGCATGCGCAGCAAGCTTATCCTGGAATTCTTGGACATGAGCATGTCCAGATGTTGTCGGTTTTTCTATTTTTTCTAATTGCGCCCCTACTTTCTGGTGATCTAAATATGACTCAATATTTCCCAAGCCAGATGAAGTATTTTGAGTCGAAGTTTCGGGCTGAAGAATTTGATTTGCAGCATTATTTGACAACTGTCTGACCAAGGCATCCGCCAGCCCCATTCCACGGTTTGCCATATTCTGCGAAAATTGCTGATCTAACATCGACGTGTACATTCGACTCTGTTCATTGTCGAATGGGCTATCTTGACCACCTGCTTGCCTCATGGATTTCAGCATCATATTCATAAACAAAGCTTCAAATTGCTTTGCGGCAGACTTGAGCGCGTCTGGCGAATTGTTTCTTGCAGACTGTTTAAGTTCATCTAGCCCTTTACTATCAAAAGCTAACTTATCGGATAAATCTGCGCGCCCTATCATAATGTCGCCTTAGATAATTTCAAGATCAGCGCGCAACGCGCCTGATGCTTTCATCGCCTGCAAAATTGCAAGCAAGTCTTGAGGGGTGGCGCCGATCGCATTCAACGCCTTGACTACATCTGTTAATGAAGCGCCTGATTTCAAAATCAATAGCTGCCCAGGATCTTTTGTAATAGTTATATTTGAATTTACAGCGCCTGCAGTCTGCCCACCAGCTAATGCGTTCGGTTGACTGACAGTATTTTCGGTATTAACAACAACGGTCAAATTACCATGGGCGACAGCACAGGTTTCCAGTGTAACTGACTGGTTCATGACAATAGAGCCAGTACGCGCATTCAAAATAACTTTAGCCGCGGTTTGTGCTGGAGTAACTTCTATGTTCTCCATTAGCCCCAGAAAAACCACGCGCTGATCGCTGACCAAAGGTGCCTTCACTTGTATTACACGTCCATCAACAGCCGCTGCAGTATCTGAACCGAAGCGTTTATTGATCGCTTCTACAACACGACTCGCTGTTGAAAAATCAGCTGTATTTAATTCCAACTGAACGGTATTCCCCTGCCCCAATGGCGAAGCAACAGCACGTTCAACTGTGGCACCCGACGAAATTTTACCAACACTCAAATGATTCACCTGAGCCTTACTTCCATTTGCAGCTGCCCCAACACCACCGACCAAAACGTTACCTTGTGCCATCGCATAAATCTGATTATCAGCACCTTTAAGTGGTGTCATCAACAAAGTTCCACCGCGCAAGCTCTTCGCATTTCCCATCGACGAAACAGTAATATCAAGCGTTTGTCCAGGTTGCGCAAATGGAGGGAGAGAGGTGGTTACCATAACCGCAGCGACATTTTTTAATTGAAGACTTGTACCAACAGGGATACTGACTCCCAACTGCTGCATCATACTTATAATGCTTTGGACAGTGAAAGGTGTTTGCGTCGTTTGATCGCCACTACCATCCAAACCAACAACCAAACCATAGCCCATCAATTGATTCTGTCTAACGCCCTGTATTCCTGCCAAATCTTTGAGACGTTCTGCGTGCGATTCTGTAACGAAGATAGACATCCCCATGCCGATACAAAACATGAGTCGACACCATAATTTGAAATTTAAAAACGCGTTCATCTGATTCACCTTGTGCTGCCGTTATAAAGGAATAAAACTAAGGAAGAAACGAGTCAAAAGGGAATTCACTTCTGTCAGATCTACATGGGATGTTGAGCGATATTCAAATCGCGCGTCCGCTACTTGAGTCGAAGCAACTACGTTTCCAGCAGTAACCGTTTGTGGATTAACGATTCCCGAGAAGCGAACAAACTCAGCGCCTTTATCAAATGCAATCTGTTTCTCACCACTGACCATTAAATTACCGTTTGGCAGAACATCAATCACTGTGACAGCAATTGTCCCGGTGAAGGTGTTACTGGCTGAAGCTGCACCTTTCTCGGCAAAATTTGTGGCTGAAGTAGTTGAAATTCCCGCTTTCCCGAGTGTCGCGGCAGGAAGCCCTAATACAATCGGTGCGGCAAAAGAAGCGCTGCCAGATTTACTGCCGGAAGTAGCCCCAGCCTTACCGGCTGATGTATTTTCACTGATCGCAATGGTTAAGATGTCGCCGACCAAACGCCCTTTTACATCTTCGAATAATGGTCTATATGACGATGATTGAAAAATTGCACCATTGGTCTCTCGTTGTGCCTTCGCAGATTGTGGATGTAAAGCCATAGGCTGATGGACGATTGGTGCAGGTGTAAATGCACAACCAGCCAAAGAAAGCATTGCAATACATAGAGAGATTAAGGACGATTTCATCATGTTTCACCATTCGCAATTTGACTATAACTGAGAAAGACGTTGCAACATTTGATCAGAAGTTGTGATCGCCTTACTATTGATTTCATAAGCCCGCTGCGTTTGTATCATGTTGACTAACTCTTCCGCCACATTCACATTTGATGTTTCAACAAACGATTGCGTCAACAATCCAGCACCATTAGTACCCGGTGTACTCGTTCCTGGATTGCCGGAAGCCGCTGTCTCTACATATAAATTTTCGCCCAAAGACATCAGCCCGGCTGGATTAATGAAAGTGGCTAGCTGTATCGAACCGACCTGCACTGGAGTACCCGACCCTGCTTGCGTAACGGAAACCGTACCATCACGCCCAACAGTAATCGACTGCGCGTTGGCCGGAATTGTAATGGCAGGTTGAATGACAAAACCGCTAGAAGTCACCATTTGCCCTTGGCTGTCAGTTTGAAACGAACCATCCCTTGTGTAGCCAGTCGTACCATCCGGCATCAACACTTGGAAAAAACCTTGGCCTTGAATCGCCAGATCTTTGCTATTACCTGTCTGCTGTAAATTACCTTGAGTAAAAATTCGCTCTGTAGCTACCGGACGGACACCAGTACCTAACTGCAAACCAGACGGAAGTTGTGTTTGCTGAGAACTTTGTGCGCCAGGCTGACGTAATGTCTGATAAAGCAAATCCTCAAACACGGCACGAGAACGTTTGAATCCTGTTGTACTGACATTCGCCAAGTTATTGGTGATGACGTCCATCTGCGTCTGCTGCGCATCTAGTCCCGTTTTCGCGATCCACAATGAACGTATCATTTTTCACTCCTATTTTGCATTTATTTCAAAGCTTCAACTAAAAATAGTTTGCTACATCAATCATCAACTTAAAGCCAGAATCTGACTGGCTTTATTCGCATTACTCTCTGCATTGGTGAGTAACTTCATTTGCATTTCAAACTGG
>JANYFV010000149.1 GCA_025359635.1 Undibacterium sp.
TAAATTAAATGATCGAATCCAACCGCTAATGTCATGCCACTAAAATGACCTATCATTACGATCATGTAGGCACGCAAGCCATTTGCAATTATTGGCGTAATGATGGCAAATAATATAAATATAAGACGTCGCTTTGGAGAATTGTAGGTCAGATAAGCATAAAGACAACCTAAGGTGAACGACGAAATTAAGTATCGTAGCCCACTACAAGCCTCGACCACCGACCAATTGCCTGAAGGAATGGAAAAAGTACTTCCTTCCCGTAGTACTGGAATACCAGTGAACTGCAAAGCAGTAACAGTAAAATCAGCAGTGAAATTGACCAGTGGAGTCAGAAAAATTTCACCAAATGGAACGGCAAGTAGCAAGAAGAAAAGAGGGAATGCCATAGCCCAAGCAATGCGCCAACCTAAAACGACGATGACAATGAATGGAATCATCATTACAAGCATGTATTGTCGGGCGACTTGGACATCCGCGAGTTCGGCGAGTAACCAGCCAAATCCGCATGCAGCCAAACCTATCAATGCGAACCAGCAAGGTTGGGGGCGCATTTTCAAAAGCAAATCTTTGCGCTTCCAGATCAGCCAAAGACTTATAGGCAGAATGATATAGCCATGTGCAAAGGTTTCTGATGAATTCCAGATTGAAACAATAGATTGCGTTGTCCCGAAGTAGATAAAAAATGGAGCAAGCAAGGCGCAGCCTATGACAAATCCTGTCCAAGAAAAGAATGATCCCTTATTTGTCAAAGCGCGATCCTTTTGGATGAAATTGAGGTAGTGTGAATGTATTATTTTTTTGCCATTATACAGGCTGAATTAGACATGCAGTCAACCTATCAAAACTGCATTGCATGATGGTACCAAAACTATTCGGGTTGCTACGGTTAATTTTGGAGGCCTTAAATTACAACGAAAGGTAAGATGTTGTTTTAAAAATATTCCATCTGATCATTTTTTGAAGGTCAGGTGAGCTTATCAGTCCGCGAGGTCAATTGTGTGCACATCACCACGCAACAAATCAAACGCCAAGCGCTGAAATTCATCAGCTTCATTGGCCTTCAATCGCATATGCAAAGTTGCGCGATCAGCGTAATTGACGTTTAAGATGCTCACGCCCTTTTGCTCACAAAGGCGTCTCAAACTAGATTCATCGGCAAATTGGACGGTAAGGCAAAGCTCGGTGAGTATTTCTACCGGTATCAGTTCGGCCGTTTTGAATGCCTCAGAAATCGCCTGACCATAGGCGCGCGTCAGACCGCCTGCACCTAATTTAGTGCCGCCCCAATAGCGCACCACCACTGCCAATACGTTGAATAACTCTTTGTGCACCAGAACGTTGTACATAGGTTTGGCGGCGGTACCGGACGGTTCGCCATCGTCATCCAGGCCAGAGTCGCCTTCGCACAGCAGCACCCAACATACGTGTACTGCATTAGGATGTTGAGTGCGAATCTCAGCCAGTTTGCTGCGTGCTTCAGCCCGGTTATTGATCGGGTATAGTTGCCCTAGAAAGCGACTTTTTTTGATTTCAATTTCAGATTGGACGAATGCGGCGAGTTGAAACATGAAGTGGCAAGCGGAATAAGTGTGTTACACAGTATATGCGAAAGTTGAATGGCAACGTTTGCGGATGTCTGTACTGAGATTTTTAAATATGAAGCACATTTGTCAAAATCGGCTGCTATCGAAAAAACTTGAGAATTTGCGATCGATCACAATTTTTCCATGAAGCCAAGAATAATCATAAAAATCGTACAATGTCGCTTATTCCGCTTATGTTGCCGTGAACAATTTTGCACCGCTAATTTAATTTCTCTACGTAATATTTATGTCATTCATCAACAGCTTAAAAAATCTCAAGAATAAATTTATCCCGACAGCGCCAACTGCCGAGTATAAAAATGCCAGCAATGTCCAAGCAGCGAAAATCAATAGCGATCCCATCACCATGCAAGCCCTGGCCGATGTCCTGAAAACCGAGGGCATAGCTTTTGAATGGCAGCTGCCGCGTTTGGTGTTGGCCGATGGCATGATGCTGGAAGCCGAAGCGATAGAATCAATAGCGTTAGCCGAAGACAGGTTGCGCACCTGCACCAAAATCCATATTACTCACCCCAAGTACTTCCCAAATGGCATCGCCGAATATCAACATGCCATGGGCATGGACGAAAACCTGGCGATGGCAGAGGGGTTTCGCACCTGGGCGCAGACCGATCTGGTGGCCTTACTTGATGCGACGCGTGATATGCCGAAAGATTGCACGGTGCTAGAAATGAATGTGGTCGATGGCGCCGACGGTATCGCTAGGTTCCGCCAGATAGTGCTAGGTCCGGTGGCGCATCTGGCGACTTTGCCCGCGTCCAAGAAAAAAGAAGAGCATCCGTTTTGCCCCTGCTGCCTATTCACCGAAAGTACCGCAGCTTTTCATGATCTGCTGCAAACCGATCAGTTTCTCGGCGTGCGCTTGTTTGTCTCGCGTGACAACGAAGGCAAACTCGCCGCCGATTGCCGCGTGAATGGCGAAGATTTTGCACCAGCGCTAGATCTGCTCACCGCCTACGCCAGCAAATGGCCAGAACGCGGCTTGGAATTTCGCAAGCAGTATGTGGTGATACGTTCGGTCAGCCGTAGTGTAAAACCATAGCAAACGTAATTTGGTAGATACAGTTATCCCCGTCAAGCATGACGCAAAGCGGGATCGAATATTTTTCTGGATTTAAGTACGCCGAAAGCGACGTGCTCCAATTTTCTCATCATGGCACCGATAATGAGTTTGGATGGTTTTCCATAGGCGGCCAAACGAGTGCGGAAGATTTTCCCCCAATCAGTTTTGTAAAGAGCCACCATCGCAGGCATATACAAAGCAAGCGTAGCGTGCGTACCCAGTAGCGTGCGCCGCGCGCACCATTCAACAGGCTCAGCGACAAAGACAGCCATATAGGATAGACACCATCTTTGCACCCACGCAGATATGGACCTGGAGACTGGAGTTGGGTGAGCACCGCTTTTGCGCCCACGCGGATGAAGAAGATTGAAAACTCAAAAATAGCCTGGCCCAGCACGCAATCTCCATGTGGGTTACAAGTTATACATGCGAATTCAAGTTCGAATTGTGACGGAAAAAGGAACAAAACTACAAAGGTTTTCAAGGTATAGAGGTGCCTTTTTTTGAATTTTATCCGGTATCGGTTCTGGCAATAAAACATGGTTTTGCGGTGCGGTGCATGACATGCTGCCAGTTCAATTTTTTGTATGTTTACCATCGATTTATGCAGGCAGTATCTATTTTTCGACAGTGATAACGTGCGCCTGAATTTTGCCGTCTACCGCGCCAGATCCAAATCGTTGGGTAAGGGCTTGCGCTGCGCTGCGATGTTGGTTGCTTCGTTTAAACCTGATTTGTCGCGCGTTGCTGAAGCCGCCATTTTTTAGATCTTGCTGAATATTGCAATGGGATGAGATTACCATTTTCTGCCCTATGTTTTTTGCTCGCCGCGAGCAGCGCTACGAAAGTTTCGCATTTGGGGGGGGCGTGTCGATGATAAAAAGAAAAATGGGCTGAAACATTCAGCCCAAATTTTTAATGATCAATCGCGACAAGCCTGATGCCCGCTCACCTGCAACCGTCAAGCTTACTGCTCAACAAACGTGCCGGCCTTTAGTTCTGGCCAATTCTTGTCCGCTTCTTTGACATAGCTGGGAATATCTTTTTTCCATTTTTTAAGGACGGCCGGGCTGAGATTTAAGTACAGCTTGCCGCCTGTCACTTTGAAGGCGGACGGATCGATTTCTGGCGTGTAGCCTTGGGCTACGCCATACGCGCAGTAGCCGCCGTATTGCGGGGCATATTTTTCTGGATCTGCTTTGAAGGCATCGAGGTTGGCCTGGCTGCTGAAATGCCATTCGGCCTCTTGCCAGATGGTGTGTAAATCTTGTTTGCCTTTAACCGGTTTGTTGAGCTTGAAATAGGCGACCGGATCATAACCGCGGATCGCGCCTTCTTCGGTAGAAAAGATGGGCGCGACGGCAAACGCGCTGTTGCTCAATATGGCGAATGCAAGCGCGCCAAAAAAATGTGTGAGGTTGCTACGGCCGGGTAAAGAGAGTGACATGGTGATACTCCAAAAAGGTTAACTGATGTTGAGTCGTTGAATTTACATTGAAAACTGACTAAGCGAGAAATGAGTCGGGCCTGCGACTGAAAACTTACAGGCGATAGAAAATTTTCTGGCTAACTGTTTTGCATTAATTCTTCCAGCGCGGCGATATCGTCCATGAGTTGAATCGGGTGGTAACACAGGACTTCAATTTTTTTATCCGCAAAGACGCTGCGGCGGTCACGCTTTGCACTGAGTTGTTTCATGATGTCGTCGCGTTGCTGTATCAGCGCCAGTATCGGTGCCTGGTATAGCTGGAGCAAAGAGCGCAAGAAGGTATTGATTTCTTTATTGTCATGCCTGCCCTTGATCTGGAAATGCTGCAAGCCGCGCGCGCAATCTGCGCCGTCCAGCCACGCTCCCTTGGTCACCCATCGGTTCACCATGAAAAACCCGCTGGGCAAGCCCTGAGCGTTCATGGAGATCGCAAGCAGGTGCGCCGGTGCCGGCGAATAGCGCGGATCTGCTCGACGCATACCCAGCTCTTGCGCATGAATAAACAAATGGAAGTGACCGTGTTCCGTGAAAGGGCGTTGCAAACCGGGGTGAGCGTGATAGAAGTATTGTGAGGCGTGTTTGTTATCGCGCACGTCGGCATTGGGGTAATGATCCCACTCGATAAAATCATTGCCGGCGATGATGGCCTGCACCACTTGTTCACCGCGTGCGCCCAGCGCCTGCATGCTGTCGACCAGGGCTATGGCGGCGCTCCAGCATTGCTGTCTCGCCTTGTCGGGGAGTTTGTCCCATGCGCTAAGCTGGGAAGACACGAGCGGTAATTGTGATGGTCGCATAAGCTTGCCGCTGGGGCCGAACTGAGTTGAGTATTAAGTTGATGAAGCGGATGGAAATCTGAGTAATGCAGCATCCAATGACGAAGCGAAATGATAGCGAGCTAAGGCAGAAACCACTTCGGCATTGGATGTCAGGTCTGAATTACTTCTTCGCTGCGCAGCAACCTTTCTTGGCGGCACAGCAGCCTTTTTTAGCGGCGCAGCAACCCTTCTTCGCAGAGCAGCCTTTTTTAGCAGCGCAACAGCCTTTCTTTGCAGAGCAGCCTTTTTTCGCTGCACAGCACCCCTTTTTTCCAGCGCAACAGCCTTTTTTGCCGGCGCATGCAGAGACTTTTGCAGAGCATCCATTTTTGGCGCTACAGGATGCCATTGCCGGTACGGCGGCGATAGCAGCTGCGGCAACGATAGAGGCACTCACTACGTTTTTTAATGTTTTGCTCAGTGATATAGATTTCATGTATTACTCCAGTGTGATTAAAAGAGCCCGTAGCAGGGCATAAAAGATGGTGCGTTGATGATGCTACGGAGATTTAGTCTTGCGTCTGGGAATATTCTTACAAGCTTTGAATAAAAATAAAGTAATCAGTTGAATATTTTGATAAATTATATTTTTTTAGATTAATAATCCGTTAAGTGTGATTGTTTTTGAATTTAATTTTGCGCGGTGGCCGCTCTAGGATAAATCATGAATTTCAGAAGCGCCAATGACAGCCTTGATGGTTTGCATGTAGTGGCGTTGCGGACAA
>JANYFV010000205.1 GCA_025359635.1 Undibacterium sp.
TGCAGGCTGCCATAGTATTGTATGTTCTCGCGCGCGGTTAGTCGTGGATACAAGCCTCGGGCATCCGACAAAATCCCCATACGCGCTTGTGAAGCTTGCTGACCAGGAGCGACGATGACATCATCTACCGTGATCACTCCTTTGTCTGGCGCGAGTAGCGATGCCACCATGCGCAAACTGGTGGTTTTACCGGCACCATTCGCGCCCAGCAAACCGAGGATGGCGCCGTCGACTGCGGTAAAGCTGATGCCATCGACGGCTTTCACAGTTTCTTTCTTGCGCTTGCCAAAAGTCAGATTCAAGGCATAGCTCGGCTTGCCCAAGCTAGCGAATTCTTTATGCAGGTCGGCGACATTGATCATGGTTTTGCTCCGCTATTTGATGGCGATCCAGCACTGACAGTAATGGGTGCCTGCCATGCCATAGGCCTTGGAATTTGCCGTACGCATGTGGTATCGAGCTTGCTCACTTCCGCATCGTCCTTAGCGTTCACATAGCGATACAGCACATCACGGATGCAACCATGTGCCAGCAAACCATGACCAGCATTCTCAATACTAATATGTTTAGCCTTGGCACCAAGCGCCTTGGCGACCGCTGCGCCATGTCTGGTAGGCGTCACTGGATCGATCCCACCACTGAACAAAAGCACTGGCGCCACGCTGACCGGGATCTCAAAAAATCCCGCTGGAATACTGGCGCGTGGCCACTTTTCACAGGCCTTGTTGTACATGTTACTGGTCATTAGTTCGAAATCATCTTTTGGCACTATCGTGTTTGCCCGCGCATAAGCTTCGCCACACCAGACCGAGAAATGCATGCCATAAGCGATCGCGCCTGGCCCGACTAAACTGAGAGCACCGCTCAGCGTGATAAGTGGTTCAAAATTCCCTTGCTCCGCTTGATTAATCACATAAGGCAGCGCGGCCGTAGTGGATGGCGAGTACAAGGTTTTATGCACCAGGCCGATCAATGAATCGCGCGTCATCGGCATACTTAATTGCGTCATCAAACGCGGATGTTTCAATTCAATTTTCTGCGGCATACTCGCCAGAAGTTTTTTCCAACGTGCAGCCAGATCGGGGTAGCTCTTGTTGCACACTGCGTCTTTGGCGCAATCTACAAACACACCGTCCAAGGCCAATTGCGCATCAGCAGCAGGCAAGCGCATATCTGGCGGTGCGATGCCATCCAGAATCAGGCGCCGAACTGAAGTGGGATATTGGCGCAGGTACTCGAGTCCGGCACGTGTGCCATACGATGCGCCAACCAGATTGATGGCGCTATAGCCCAGCTCTTTGCGCACCGCTTCCAGATCCTGCACCGCGATACTTGTACTGAAGTATTGCAACTCACCATACGGCAACGCTTGCAGATTTTTCATACAGGCATCTGTCATCTTCAGCATAGTCTCGTTGTCGAGCACGTCACTGTTATTCTCCAACTCAGGGCAATGTAACGGTGCGCTAAGTCCAGTGCCGCGTTGATCCACAAACACCAGATCTCGACGGCGGTTCAATCTGCCAAACACTGCCTGGCCAAAGCCCGCCAGTTCTATCGCACTTTGCCCTGGGCCACCGGCCAGCAGGAACACTGCATCCTTTAATTTATTCCGGTCTTGCGAGGGCACGACGACAAAATGGATGGTTATTTTTTTTCCATCGGTTTGCGCCGGATTTAATGGCCGCTGAATTTGCCCGCATTGCACTTCCTGAGGGAAATCTGGCAGCCGGCATGGTGTAGTGGCGGCTTGTGCAAACGCGGGAATGGCGATCGCCAGCACTCCTAAGCTACGCTGTAATATTGGTAGAGACAAGATGTTCTCCTACAGATTTTCGGTTGACAAAGAATTGCAAAAACAAAAGTGTATAGCACCGATTAAGTAGTGAGCGATTCTGCGACAAAATTCAATTTGAGCGGATGAATCCACCTTAATTCAAGATGAAGCTAAATTGGGCGCGATCAACCCTACACAACCAGTGAGAGTAAGAGACTTTTAACTGGTGCTGGCAGCGGTGCCAGCGTCAACTTTGACAGTTCAAACCAGACATAACGACTTTCAGCAATCATGTTTGTACGCTGCGACAGACGCACCAGCATCGGTGTGATGTGTAGTTTAAAATGGGTAAATACGTGGGTAAATTCTGGTAAGGGATCAAGTTTTTCAAGTTGTCCAAAACGCTGTACGAGTTGAATAATTTCTGCGTCGGAGTCAGCTAGCACGCTTGTTCCTGTCCATTCACGCATACCATCGACTTCAGGCAAAGAAAGCAATCCCCCCCAAATCCCACTGTCAGGCCGCTGCTCCAATAAAACCTGGTCTTCGTGCAGCAACACCAGCATGGTTGCGTGCTTCTCTTTTGCTTTCTTCTTCGGTTTTTTGGTCGGCAACTCTGCCGTCAGATTTTGTGCCAAGGCCACGCAGCGCGTCTGCAATGGACAGCGCTGACACGAAGGGCGGCTACGGGTGCACAAAGTAGCGCCAAGATCCATCAAACCTTGCGTATACGATTCGATCTCATTTTCTGGCAACAGCGCGCGTGCTCTCTGCCACATCGCGTCTTCGACCGGTTTTGCGCCTGGATAACCATGGATGCCAAACACACGGGCGAATACACGCTTCACAGTGCCATCGAGAATAGCGGCTATCGTGCCATACGAAAAAGCCGAGATGGCGGCGGCCGTTGAGCGGCCTATGCCTGGCAATTGCTCAAGCAATGCGGGGTCAGCCGGGAAACGCCCTTCGTATTGCTCAACAATGCGCTTCGCACAAGAATGTAAATTGCGCGCACGTGTGTAGTAGCCGAGGCCACTCCAATGCCCCATGACCTGTTCTGATGGCGCTGCGGCTAATGCGAATACTGTTGGAAAACTTGTCAGGAAACGCTGGTAGTAAGGAATAACCGCACTGACCTGGGTTTGCTGCAACATGATTTCAGAGAGCCAAACCTGATAAGCATCGGTGGTTTTCTGCCAAGGCAAGGCATGGCGGCCATGCTGCTTTTGCCATCCGATTACATCAGCCGAAAATCCTGGATCGACGTATTCTTGAGCAAGCAAATCCGCCCTGCTGTCTTTGCTAGTGATCACTCGCTTCATTTATAATTCTTCATTATTAGTTTTCGCATTAAGTTTAAAAGGCGCACCAGATTTATGCGATCTTACCAATAAAAAAGCAGCCTCACTTGGCTGCTTTTTTGCCTCAAAGACAGTACGAAAAATACAGTTTAACTTCAAATTAATGTTCCTGCAGTTGCGCAGCCAAAGCATTCTTCATATTTTGCTCCAACCCAGCCAAGGCATTTTTTTGCGTATCGATTACAGCTTGCATGGCATCGAAGGTCGCAATTTTTTCTTCCAGACTATCCGTAGCAACATGGATGCGCTGGATTGACTGCATACGGTTTTTCAGTTGATTTTTGTGTTCGCGAATTTGTGCTTCCAAAGGTGCCATCACGACTTTTTGCCAAGCCTCGACATCCCGATTCGCTTGCAAGAAACTGTGTTTCACACGGGCGACTATCGAATCAAAAAACTTTTGCATCAACACAACGCGCGACGTCGTTAACAAAGTCACCGTGCCAAATTGTTTAAGAAATACCGCTTCGATCATAGTAATTTCTTTGAGATATTTTTCTAGTGAAAATCCCATCGGCACAGTCAACGCCAAGCCATGCTCAGTTGAGAATTTTCTATACATGATCGTCATCATCTCAGCAATTTCATCGGTCTTTTTATTAGACACCAGCAAATTCAATTTTATCTGAGCAAAGAAAGTTTTAACGGCATCAATCAAGCCCGTAGAAAATTTACTTTTCTCCATTGCCTCTCTTGATTTTCGAATTTCTTCCCGCAACACATCCATGCCAAGGCTGGTATACACTTCCATCGAGAGTTTCGTGAAAACTGCACGGGTGCCTTGCATCTTGATTAAACTGCCGTCAAATTCTTTTCGTTCGGCATCAACACGTTTCATCATGTGTTCAATCACATTTTGATTTTTGCCACGCAGGCCTTTGAATTCCATCATTTGTTCAATAACGTTACGACTCCTCGATGCGATTACCGCACGTTGAGCTGCGGTAATTTCATTGATGTCGTTGGCAAGTTGGGCGCGAATAATCTCCTGCTTAGATGGAATCAGTTCTTTAGAAAGCGCGTACTCCAATGCCGGCAAACGACTCTTAGCCAGTAAAGCCGTATCTTTGTGAATCTTGGCGACCAAACCTTTTTGCGCAGAAACAGGAAACACCTGCTTTGCGTCAATAGAGAGATTGTGCGCAACGGTTTCGATTTGATGTTTAATTTGCTGCTCGATCTCTTCTGGGCTGCGCAACTCGTCCCACATACTATCGATTTTATTCAGGACAGCCAAACGGCCCGGCCCACCACCTATATGATTGCGCCACACCTCAATATCGCTCTTGGTGACACCGGTATCCGCAGCCAAAATAAACAAGACTGCGTGAGCATTCGGAATCAAATTCAGTGTAAGTTCTGGCTCGGTACCGATCGCATTCAAACCAGGCGTATCGACAATGATCAAGCCTTCTTTTAACAATGGATGCGGAAAATTGACGATGGCATGACGCCATTGCGAGATTTCTACCAAGCCGTTCTCATCCACTTCCAGTGCTGCATCAGGATCGTCTTCATCAAATAATCCATAAGACTTGGCAACTTCTTTGGTGACTTGCTTGGTCAAACTCACTTGCTTAAAAGCTTCGAGCATGCCATCGCCAGACGCGATATTGAGTGGCAAAACAGTCCAGGCGTGAAGTTGATTTTTATAGTCGGTGGTGGATTGTGCTTCGCTGCGCGTTTCAATCGGGAGCAGACGAATACAAGGAGGAATAGTCTCGTCATACAGAAGTTCGGTCGGGCACATCGTGGTACGACCCGCAGATGAAGGTAAAATTCGTTGACCGTAATCCGCAAAAAAAATCGCGTTGATAAGTTCTGATTTACCACGTGAAAATTCGGCAACGAAAGCAATCGTCAACTTATCGTCGACCAATCTTTCCAGCAAGCGAGATATCCGATGATCAATGTCGGGGTCGGCCAGATCTGATTCACTGACCCACGTGCGATATTGTTCGAGCGCACTTAACACCCCTTTGCGCCACCCGCTGAATTCCTGGAATTTTTGAACCAGATTGCTCATATTGCCCTCAGTTATTTTTTACACCGTTTTGTATCCGCATCGCAGAATCTAACATTGTGTCTTATTTTTGGCAATTTACGCAGTAAAACGTACTGCGCTGCCCTTGCTTAATTTGCCTGATAGGCGCGTCACAGACTTTGCATGGCATGCCAGTGCGATCATATACGAAATATGACTGCTGAAAATATCCAGATTGCCCATTTACGGCCACGAAATCGCGCAAACTACTTCCACCTTGGACAATTGCGGCCGCCAAAGTCTCTCGAATCGCCTCCGCCAATAGCGTATATCGCGCCAAACTGATGCGATCAGCGGCGATTTTAGGATTGATGCGCGCCTTAAAAAGGCTCTCGGACGCATAAATATTTCCGACGCCAACCACAATATCACCCGCTAACAGTACTTGTTTAATTGCGGAGCGACGCTTCCTTGATTGCTCATATAGCAATTTCGCATCGAATTTATCCTCGAGTGGCTCTACCCCCAGGTGACACAGCAAGAGGTGATTCTCGACCGGGCCATCAGCTAGCGAATGCCACAATACCGCACCAAATCTTCTCGGATCGTTCATCCGCAATAATTGCGACCCGACCACAATATCGATATGGTCATGTTTACCTGCCGGCGTCTGCGAGGGCAAAACTCGCAAGTGTCCGGACATGCCCAAATGAATCAAGACGGTGCCATGAGCAAAATTAAGCAGAAGATATTTGCCACGTCGCCCGATAGATGAGATTTTCTGCCCACGCAATAAATCGGCTAAATCTTTAGGAAAAGGCCAGCGTAAACCACTACGCCGCAGTATCACATCGGTCACTTGTTGATCTTGTAAATGCGGCGCAACGCCACGCCGGGTGACTTCAACTTCGGGTAATTCAGGCATATTTTTTTAAGCGTTAATTGAAACTTGCCGCACCAGGTAGCGGTCGAACACACCACGCTGTCAACTGTTCAGCGTAAAATCTCTTATCAATCGTCAAATCTGGAATCTGTTTTGAAAAATATTTTCAGCATTATTACATCAAAAATAACAACGGCTAAATGGATACCTCCTTGCGCCTGGTGTACATCTGCGTTTGCTGCTGCATTGGCCACGACAGTTTTATCAGGATGCGCGAATCTACAGTCATTCACTGAACATAGCAAAGATGAAGTGATGGAGTCGCACCAGGCAACCCAGCTGGCATTAGCCGCAGAAAAACCGCCTGCCGATGATAGCACTCCCGCCCCTGCAGAAAATCTACCCTCGGTAAATCTGACCGAAGAAATACTCTACAAATTACTCACTTCAGAAATTGCCTTTCAACGCGGTAATTGGCAAGCAGCCTACGTAACTATTTTAGGCGTAGCACAACAAACCAGAGATCCTCGTTTAGCAAAACGGGCGGCTGAAATTGCACTTTCAGCAAAACAGGCGGCGGAATCGATCACGGCAATCAGGCTCTGGCGTGAACTTGCGCCCGATTCGAATGAAGCAAATCAGTATTACCTTGGCTTCATGGTCATGAATAATAATCTCGCTGAGGTACTGCAAGTATTTAGTCAGAAACTGCAAAATACCGAGATAAAACAACACGTGACGATTATGTTGCAAGCCCAACGTGTGCTGTCGCGCGCTCGCGATAAAAAAGCCGCGTTTGACACTTTAGAAGAGCTCTTAGCTCCGTATAGTTCCACGGCAGAAGCGCATCTCGCATTGGCACAAGGCGCCTATGTTAACGGCGATAATCAGCGCGCGATCACTGAGGCAAAATCAACTTTGCGGATCAAGCCAGATTCACAACTGGCAATTTTGACCATTGCACAAGCATCGAATAAAGTTGATGCGGTCAAAGAAATGGAAGCCTACCTTGAATCCAATCCAACTTCCCGTGACGTACGCCTTGCTTACGCCAGCATGCTCATCGAATTAAAACAAATGGAAAAAGCCCAACATCAGTTTGAGCAATTATTACGCGACAAACCAGAGGATGTTGCAACGCTATATACCCTAGGCGCAATAGCGATGGACGCAAATCAATACAAACTGGCAGAGAAATACTTTTTATCTTACCTGGCTGGCTTGGAAGCAAATCCAGCCGAAGAAAGAGACCCGACTCCAGCCTTGGTCAATTTGGCACAAATTGCGCTCGAATTTAAAAATAATCAGGCGGCACTAGATTGGCTAGCCAAAGTTGACTCTTACGATGGTAAAAATGTTGTTTGGCTGAATGTGCAGATTCGTCGTGCGCAATTACTTTCTATGGATGGAAAATTACCCGAAGCACGCCGTTTTTTACAAGAAGTAAAAGCTAATAACGAGACTGAAGAAATTCAGTTAGTCCAAGCAGAATTTCAAATTCTGAGAAATGCCAAACAAAATCAAGAAGCCATGACAGTAATGGAAGCTGCCATCAAACGCCATGCAAAAAATCCCGAACTTTTGTACGATTATGCACTGCTTGCAGAATCACAAAAAAAGCTCACTGAAATGGAAAACACACTCAGGCTGGTGATAGAACTGGCCCCAGATAACCAGCATGCCTACAATGCCCTGGGCTATTCCTATGCAGACCGAAATATCCATCTTGATGAAGCTCTGAATTTGATCGAGAAAGCCTTGAATTTAGCACCAGACGACCCCTTCATTCTTGATAGTTACGGCTGGGTCAAGTATCGTCTTGCCAAACTCGAAGAGGCCGAACAGGCACTGCGTAGAGCCTATCAATTGCGGCCAGACCCGGAGATTGCGATCCATCTCGGTGAGGTACTTTGGTCTGCAGGTAAGAAGGATGAGGCACGACAATTCTGGCGCGAAGTCAACAGCAAGTATCCAGAAAATGAAACGCTCAAAAGCACCCTGGCAAGATTAAATGGCAAGCTCTAGACTAGCCACCATCGCGCACATATGAATAAAATATTTACCGCCCAACCGTTCTCTCTTCTTCGATTTTTTTTATGTGGCATCGCCATCCTAATCGGGCAACTACTATCCGGATGTACCAGCATGGCGACTAAAGATGTCGTTACCACCAGCACCGTGCCGTTCCAATATCAAGAAAATTTATTCATCGCCGGCAGAATCAATATCCAATATCAACAAGATGGCGAGGCAAAAAGCGTTTCAGGCAGTTTTGAATGGCTACAAACCGAGTCTGAAACGACTATTACTTTGCTTTCGCCTTTAGGCCAAACCATTGCGACCATCAAACAAAATGCTTTTGGCGCGACTCTGCAGCAAGGTAACGAACCTTTGCGCAGCGCTCAAGATGTAGATGCGCTACTTAGCGAAACCCTGGGCTGGCCTCTGCCTATGGCTAGCATGAGAAATTGGCTGCAAGGATATGCACTAAATCAACAAGGGTTGCGCGAGGCTGTTCGTGGGCAAGATAACCGGCCAATGCTAGCGGATGGCTGGCAATTACAGTTTGTCAGTTGGCAACAGGAAACTGAACAAATTTATCCAAAGCGCATAGACCTGCAACGCTACACAACGCAAGCTGGCGAAGTAAAATTGCGCATTGTGATCGATCAACGAAAAAATCCATGAACTCATGAACATAATGCAGTTGCATTGCTTAGCACCCGCCAAACTCAATCTATTTCTCCATATTACTGGCCGCAGGCCGGATGGATATCATTTGTTGCAGAGCGCCTTCCAATTGATAGAGCGCTGCGATACTTTGGATATACGAACCCGTGATGACGGAATAATCCGGCGCACAAACTCGATTGAAGGCGTTGCGGAAAAGGACGATCTCATCATCCGTGCCGCCTGCTTGCTGCAAAGTCATACCAAGAGCGGATTCGGTGCCGATCTCACACTACACAAACTTTTGCCCATGGGTGGCGGATTGGGCGGCGGATCATCCGATGCCGCATCGACATTAATCGCATTGAATCACTTGTGGCAATGTGGTCTGAAGCGCCAGGAACTGATGGAATTAGGCTTGCGCCTAGGCGCAGACGTCCCCTTTTTCTTGTTCGGATGCAATGCTTTCGCTGAGGGCGTAGGTGAAAAACTTCAGGAAATAACAACGCCAGAAGCATGGTTTGTGGTGATAGAACCCGGAGTACAAGTCCCGACCGCAGCAATTTTTTCGGCAAAAGAGTTGACACGAGACACGAAACCAATCAGAATAACGGACTTTTCCAGTACTGCAAAAATACACTGGAAAAACGATCTGCAAACAGTTGCCTGCTCGCTCTACCCTGAAGTTGAAAAAGCTATTCAATGGTTAAGAGCTTTTGGTGATGCGCGGATGACAGGATCGGGAGCTTGTGTTTTTTGTGCCTTTCCAGACAAAAATGTCGCTGAGATGGTATTAAAACAAGTGCCTGATTGCTGGACATCCTGGAAAGCAAAAGCGCTTAGCAAACACCCGATGTCTCATCTGGTGCAGACGTAAAAGAATTTGGTTTGATGCCGATTTGAAGCTAAAATAGCTGACAATTGTAAGCATGAAACATCGAGTTGTGTAGGGGAGTCGCCAAGTTGGTTAAGGCACCGGATTTTGATTCCGGCATTCGAAGGTTCGAGTCCTTCCTCCCCTGCCATTAATATCAAGCCGCCGCATACAATATGATGCGGCGGCTTTTCAGTTCTAGCGCCCTTTAACTTTTAGTCAACAGGTGATCTCATGGTACGCACTAACGACAACATGATGGTCTTTACTGGCAATGCCAACCCTGCTCTGGCTGCCGGTGTAGCCAAACAGTTAGGCATCCCGCTCGGTAAAGTCGATGTTTCGAAATTCTCTGACGGCGAAGTCATGGTCGAGATCAACGAAAATGTCCGCGGCAAAGACGTCTTCGTATTGCAATCGACTTGTGCTCCGACCAATGACAATCTGATGGAAATCATGTTGATGGTCGATGCCCTAAAACGCGCATCCGCTGGCCGTATTACCGCTGCCATCCCGTATTTTGGTTATGCCAGACAAGACCGTCGTCCACGTTCTGCACGTGTCGCGATTTCTGCCAAGGTCGTTGCGAATATGCTGGAAGAAGCGGGCGTTGGCCGCGTCTTGATCATGGATTTGCATGCTGATCAGATTCAAGGTTTTTTTGATATACCCGTTGATAATATTTACGCATCGCCGATATTGTTAGGTGATTTGGTGTCCAAGAATTACGATGATCTGCTGGTTGTTTCACCTGACGTTGGCGGTGTGGTTCGCGCCCGTGCATTAGCAAAACGCCTCGGCTGTGATCTCGCCATCATCGACAAACGCCGGCCAAAAGCTAATGTCTCAGAAGTCATGAATATCATCGGTGAAGTTGATGGCCGCAACTGCGTGATCATGGATGACATGGTCGATACTGCGGGTACATTGACTAAAGCAGCTGAAGTATTGAAAGAGCGTGGCGCCAAGAAAGTGCTGGCATATTGTACGCACGCAGTTTTATCTGGCCCGGCAATTGATCGCATTTCGAACTCACCGTTAGATGAACTGGTAGTGACCGATACAATTCCCTTATCCGATGCTGCACGTGCATGCAAAAAGATTCGTCAACTGTCTTGCGACAGCTTGCTGGCAGAAACTTTCCGCCGCATTACCAAGGGCGAATCAGTTATGTCACTATTTAGTGATTAAGTTGTCCTGAAAAATAAGTTTTATGGTTCTGCTGGACTTAAAAATACAGCAGAATTTTTTTGAATCCCCTGGTCGCGGGGGATCAACACCGCAGAAAAGAACATACCGTTCAAATTTGCAATTTTTGGAGTATTAAAATGAAAGTTATCGCATTTGCACGCAAAGAACAGGGGACCGGAGCGAGCCGCCGCCTGCGTATTGCTGGCCAAACACCAGGTATTATTTACGGCGGCACAGCTGCTCCAGTATCAATCACACTGGATCACAATGCGCTGTACCATGCATTGAAAAAAGAAGCGTTCCACTCCTCCATTTTGGATATGGATGTTGATGGTAAAGTTGAAAAAGTTCTGTTACGTGATTTCCAGACTCACGCTTACAAACAATTAGTGCTTCACGCAGATTTCCAGCGCGTTGACCCGAACAAGAAAGTTCACGTTAAGGTGCCTTTGCACTTTATCAATGCTGATGCCTCACCTGCAGTTAAATTGTCTGCAGCTGTTATCAGCCATGTACTGGTCGATTTAGATGTATCTTGCTTGCCTGCTGATTTACCAGAATTTATCGAAGTTGATTTATCGACAGTCGTCGCTGGTCAATCTGTGCATGTCTCTAGCCTGACATTCCCTAAAGGCGTTACACCAGTTGTTCACGGTGATGACGCAACAGTTGCAATCGCTGTTGTACCTCGTGGCGCATTAGTAGCTGCTGACGAAACAGTCGTTGTCGCTGCGAAGTAATCGCCGCTGCAATATCTAAAAGCCGCCTTCGGGCGGCTTTTTTTATGAGGTGCAGCATTCCTACATAAAATGGCAAGTCAGCGCAAGCCCAACCACAATCCTATCGGGACAAAGAGTATAGCGGCCAGATTCCCAAGCAACACAATAGCCGCCACTTTATCGGGCTCTTGCTGATATTGTTCAGCCACCATATAGGAGAATACTGCCGGTGGAAGTGATGCAAATAAATACATCTGGCCCCGTTGCGCGATAGTTAAAGGCAGCACGAGATCTAACAAAACCGCCACGACTAAACCAGATAAGGGACAGACGATTGCCCCAGCCACACCAATACGCCAACTAGAAAAATTGATATCCAGTAAACGCACACCAAGTGCAAACAACATGAGGGGAATACAAGCATCGCCCAACATTTTGAGGCCAATAAATAGAAGCTCAGGCAAATGCAACTGCATCATTGCGAATGCCATTCCAGCGATCATCGCTAACATCATCGGGCTGAGTAAAAACTTCAGCGAATCATTTGCATGATCAGGATGCCCTCGCTGGATGATCTTAATCCCGACCGTAAAATACACCAGATTACACGCCATAAATAGAGCCACAGCTGCGGACAAACCATTGCCACCAAAAGCAAGCGCAGCCAGCGGCAAGCCCATATTGCCGCAATTGTTATACATCATCGGCGGCACAAAACTGCGCACATCGTAACCAAAAAATCGCGCTACCGGCCAAGCCAGCAAACCCGAGCCTAGCGAAACCAAAGCGCCTGCCAGGATCAGCCAGACATTATGCGCAACGTCAAAATCTTTGCTGGCCAAAGCGGTAAACACTAGCAAAGGGCAAAGCACATCCATGCTAACGCGATTCACCGCCGTCATATCATCGGTAATTCCATCACCTTTATAGCGCGCATAGGCATAGCCCAATCCGATGATAATAAACACCGGCAAGATAATCGATATGATTCGAACTAGGATTTCCAAGCTATGCTTTCAATTCATTTTTATTATTCAAATGACGGACTCAGGCTTGAATCGGGAATTCAAGAAACGCAACACGGAGAAGATGAGATTCTATCCGTTTCACCAAAGTCTAGTACGCTGTTTGAAAATTGAATGATACTTTTAGGTTGGAAGCCACGGCGAATTCCAGTGATCGGTTATCGGTTATCGTTAGATGCTGGCGACAAGCCTACGATACACCTAAAAAGTGCGGCTAATGCGCTACAGCAGACATCCAGAGATAAGCTTTTCTAAATATGCTCATCTGCATTTGTTCGTTTTTTGGCTGAGGAGGATTTTGCAGTTTTTCCTCATCAAGATATTGCCGCAATACTCGTTCCTGGTATTCTCTTATTTTACTTTGCTGATCAGTCTGCGCAATCGAGCACATGATGATCTCTTGCAGGCGATTGCAGTCAATTTCAAAAAAATTCTGATCCCTTTTCCCACGCCTGCAAAAATGTATTTCTTTCAAAATATCATCCAGGGCCGCGCCGCAATTTTTTGCCCGATGTTCAAAAACGCATTCAAAAATTCCTGGAATACTATTTTGCAGGTCGCGATTAAGCTCGACCGCTTTAGCCCAACCAGAGCGGCGGGTAAAACCAATTTTGTAGAACCCCGGACGCAAACCACTGTTTTCCAGTATATAAATTATTCCAGGCACACCATACATTTGCCTCGGTTCACGATATGCGCTAGTGTTGGAAAAGGCCATAACTACTCCATAGAATTGCCGACTATTTCCAGTGTAGACAAATTGCTTTCACTTTATGACATCGAATAAGCAGGGGAAACCCCGTCAATTTGCACTTTAGATTTATTCTCTCAGAGTCGACAAACAGATCTCATCAAGAATAATTTGCAGTCATTTTCATTTCTATTACGGCATACTGGCGTCTTGGCACAATATGTTCAGCAATTTCAAGATGCTGTTTAGCAAGGAAACCTTCCGGAAACCCACTAATGAAACCAATATTAACTTTCCCAGCGCTGCTGATCATTTTTTCCATACTCCAGACTGGTTCGGTAAGCGCGTTCAACACGACAACCATTGATAACACGCCATTTGAGAGTATTTACAAAGCGGAGTGGACTTGGCGTCAAAAGCAATTCGCAGAGAATGAAGATAACAATAACGAGCACATCACGCCTACTTTGCCCAATGTCAGTAAGGTAGCGCAAGATGAACGTTTGGCTTACTGGAAAAATATTTTATTGCAGCTCGATAAAATTGATATTTCAACTTTATCGGCGCAACGTCAGGTCGATTACACCGTATATAAAAATCAGATTGAGACTTTCATTTCAGAACAGGAATTCAAACTGTATGAGAGACCGCTCAGCGGCGACACCTCATTCTGGGGCGATCTGGCGAGCACAGCCAAGAGTAGTTTTAAGGACGAGCTCGATTACCGCAACTACCTTGCCCAGCTAAAGGCGATGCCGCTCTATTTTCAACAAAATACCGAGAACATGCGTGCCGGTTTAAAACGTGGTTTTACCGCGCCACGGATCTCATTACAAGGTCGCGACTCAAGTGCCGCCAGCGTCATCGAAGCCAAAACTATCACCGAGAATGTGTATTACATACCGTTCAAGAAAATGCCACCGACCATTCCGGCAGATACGCAATCTGAACTGAAAAAATTAGCGGCGGACCTGATCAGCCAGCAAGTCATTCCTGCGCATAGAGATTTATTGAAATTTTTACGTGAAGAATACATTCCACAATCACAGCCTTCTATTGCCGCCTACGATCTACCGGATGGCAAAGCCTTTTATCAGGCACAAATCAAGGTCTACACCACCTTAGATATGCAGCCAGAAGAAATTCATCAAATCGGTCTGGCCGAAGTTGCCAAAATCAAGGCTGAAATGCTGGCTGTCATGAAGGAAGTAAAATTTAAGGGCGACCTCTCTGCATTTCTGCATTTTCTGCGCACCGACCCGCAGTTCTATGTCAAGACCCCGCAAGCGCTGTTAGACCGCGCCGCCTGGATCAGCAAAATGTTCGACGGCAAAGCCAAAAACTATTTCGGCAAATTACCACGCGCACGCTTTGCCATCGTGCCAGTCCCTGACGATATCGCACCCTTCTACACCGCCGGCCGTGGTGGCCCAGGCGAATATACCCTCAATACCTACAAACTAAACTCACGCCCGCTGTACTCGCTGCCCGCGCTGACCCTGCATGAATCCGCGCCGGGGCACGCCTTTCAAATGCCTCTCGCTGCAGAAAATACCGATCTGCCAGAGTTTCGCCAGCATAGCTATATCTCGGCTTATGGCGAAGGCTGGGCACTCTACTCCGAGCGGCTAGGTGTAGAAATGGGGATGTATCAAACACCCTACGAACAATTCGGTATGCTCAGCTACCAAATGTGGCGCGCCGCCCGTCTGGTAGTCGATACCGGTATCCACGCCAAAGGCTGGACGCGCAAACAGGCGCAAGAATTCTTACACAACAATACGGCATTGTCCGACCATGAAATCACTACCGAGGTGGATCGCTACATCGCCTGGCCAGGACAAGCGCTATCGTATTACTTAGGTGAAATGGCGATCTGGAAAGCCCGCGCAAAAGCAGAAGCTGCGCTAGGTGAAAAGTTCGATATACGCGCCTTTCATGACGCGATTTTGGAATTAGGTTCAGTACCACTACCGGTAATGGAAGCGCGCATAGCGCGCTATATTGCTGACGGTGGTAAGCCAGCATCTGCAGCCCTACATTGAAGCCTTTGCAAGCCAATTGCAGGCAAACCCGCATCTAATCATATCAAGGACAAGATCATGAAACATCAAATCAATGGAACGTTTGAAGTAAAGCTAGCGCCGCAAGCACATGAAGACAATGTCGGCGACCCTGGCGTGGGCAGAATGTCTATCGCTAAACAATTTTTCGGTGACCTTGATGCTAGCAGCAAAGGCCAGATGCTGGCCGTCCGAACTGACGTGAAAGACTCTGCTGGCTACGTCGCACTGGAACGTGTGGTGGGTACATTGCAAGGCCGCACAGGTAGTTTTGCGTTACAACACAGCGGCACCATGACACGCGGCGAAAAACAATTGAGCGTAACCGTGGTACCTGACTCCGGTACTGATGAATTGACAGGTATTAGCGGAACCATGGGTATCGAGATCGTAGAAGGTAAACATTTGTATACGTTTGAATATACGTTTGCTTCGGCGAATTGAATTGCAACGTGGCTCGCGTTTTCTAAATTATCGGGAGACATTGGCGCAATGCATTGCACCCTACTTTTCAACACCTGATTTTTTCGTCTGCCACTCCGACAGCAGCAATCCATACACCAATGAATCACAGACTTCGTCACCGACTATCCAACACTCGCGCAAGTGGCCTTCTTTTTGGAAAGCCAGGCGTTCGAGGCTAAGTACAGAGCGTGCATTGCGCGGATCAACATCGGCTTCTATGCGATTGAGACTCATCTCAGTAAATCCAAATGCAATAAGCTCAACTAGCGCTTCGTGCATGTAGCCAAAACCCCAGGCTGCAAAATTAAGTTCGTAACCAATCTCGGCACGGCGGCACTGCTGATCAAGATTAAACAAACCGCAGCTACCGAGAAATTTGCCGTCACTTAGGCGCTGTATGCCAAAGCGAAGATATTCCCCTTCCGCCATCGCCTTCTGATCACGCTGTATCAGCGCCTGCGCTAATGCTATAGACTGCCACGGCGTAGTGCTGTGATAACGCATCACCCGTGGGTCTGAACGCAGTTCGTACAAATCGGGCGCATCTGCTTGTGTTAACGGGCGTAACAGCAAGCGCTCTGTGTGCAGATTGACTTTTTCGAAGGTATGAGTTGGCATGATATTAAGCTTCAAAATCAGAAATCAATATTACATTCACGATCAAATGGGTCCTGGCTTTTACAAAGCTCAGGCAGCAAGTATTTCTGTCGTTCTCGTACAGGCGGGAACACTT